>NZ_DGMA01000037.1:0-104393 GCF_002388205.1 Achromobacter sp. UBA4530
GCCGCAAGGCGCCGGGCTGCCCGATGTGCAGCCGTCGGCCGGGGCAGGCATCGCGGGGACGAGCGCCGCCGTCGGCGCGGCCTCCGGCGGCAACGCGACGGCAGGCACGGCGCCGGCCGTGGGCTCCGTCGCCGGGGCCACGGCAGCGCCGGGCGCTGAAGTGTCACCGACCGTCGGGTCTTCCACCGCAAGCATGACGGGAGCGCCAGGCGCAGACGGCACGATGACAGGAGCGGGTGCGGGCGCTGATGCAGCCGTTGGCGCGCCCCCAGGCCCCAGCACCCACGCAAATATCGATGCGGGCAACACAGGATCGGGCACGGGTGCTGGTCCGGGCGCGAACACGGGCGCCACAGCATCCACGCCTGCCGCGACGAATGCTGACGCCGGAGCAACGGCGGACGTTGGCATGGGAGCGGGCGCCGATGCTGGCGTTGGAACAAATCCTCAAGCGGGCGGCGCAGCAGGTGCTGACGTTGGTGCTGGTGCTGGCGCTGGCGCAGGCGCTGGCGCAGGCGCTGGTGCAAGCACGGGCACGTCGACAGGAGCCACCGCGGGTGCAGGGGCAGGAGCAGCCGCTGGCGCCGGGGCAACCGCAACCGCAGGCACAAGCACCGGCGCCACCATCGGAACCGGCGCAGCCGCCACCCCCACCTCCCCCCCGGGCGCCACGCCCCCCATCAACCACCCCTCCGCCACGCCGACCGCGTCGCCCACCACCACCGTCTCAGGCGCCACCGCCCCGCCTACCGCCGTCACCCCGGCCGGGAGCCCTGACGCTGTCCTCGGCAGCACGACGGCGCAGGCGGCGGGCATGTCCGACCGCGCGCCCGCCACGAGCGCCACCGATCTGTCCGCTGCGGGCGGCGCAGGTGCGGTGGCGAGTGCGGGCGCGGCAACGGGCGCAGCCGCCGCTGCGGGAGGCGGCGGTTCAGGCGCGGCGGGCTTCGGCGCGCTGGCGGCCGGCGGCGGCCTTGCCGCCGTTGCGCAGCAGGCCAGCGCCGCGTCCACGGCAATGGCCGGCGCGTCCACGCTCCTGTCAGGCGGCGTCAGCGCCAGCGTCGGCGCCGCCATCGTGCCGGTCATGACGCAGGCGTTGAACGCGGCCGGCGACCGTGCCGCCGCGCTGGGGTCCGCCGTCGACACGCTGTTCACGCTGCCCGACGTCAAGCAGGCCAATATCCCCGCCGTCGCGGGCGCCATCCTCAGCATGCCGGGGTTGTCGTCCTCGTCGGTGCCCGGCGTGATCGGCGCCATCCTGCAATCGCCCACGCTGGCCACGGAAACGCTGCCGAAGGTGGCCGAGGTGCTGATGAAGATCCCGGGCGTGGCGGAATCGCCGCTGCCCCAGATCGCCCGCGATGTACTCGACACGATCGGCCTGGGGCCGGTCGCACGCACGCAAGGCACCAACCTGCCTGGCGGCATGCCTCCGATGGGCGACGCCGGCCGCGTGGTCCCCAGCGCATCCACCTATCGCGGCCGTCAGGACGGCGCGCGCCTGCAATACGTGAACCTGGAACGCGCCGACGAGCGCTGGAACGACGGCAACGCGCTCACCACCACCGAGCGGCAGACCCGGCGTCCCCGCATCCACGTGGAATTCAACCGCCCGGGCGCGCACCGCTTCACCATCACCGTCAAGCCGGATACCGGAAACATCACGTACTCCAGCCGCGAACGCGGCCGCCGCGCCAGCTACCAGGAACCGCACGCCAACCCGCGCAGCTACGTCACGGATGCCGACGGCACCCGCATCGTCGATGACATCGACCTGCCCGCCGCCGGTCGCAACGTCTATCTGTTCGAAGTGCGCGACGAACGCGGCCAGCTCATCAAGACCGAACGCGTCGAGACCGCCCGCCGCCTGTACGTCCAGGAAGTCATGTGCATGAGCACCCGGCCGGCCAACCATCTGGCCGACGTGACGCCCGTCACCGCGGAGTTCGCGCTGCACGGCATCGACATGATCCAGCTGCCGCGCCTGCAATTCCGTGGCCGCTCGGCGGTGGACGCGGCGGACCACGTGGACTCGCAGCAGGCCATCATGGATGCCGTGCGCCGCGTGTACGCCACCTCGCCCGGCAAACAGCGCGAGCCCTACACGCTGGTGGTCTGCCACGTGGACAGGCTGGCGGCGCCCGGCACCAGCGGCGACATGCGCCTGCCCGTGCCCGCCGGACCGGGCGGCCGCGTGATGACGGTGCCCATCGTCAACGACGACCGCACGCTGGCCAGCCTCTGGTACGAGTTCGATGACAGCGACGACTGGCTCGTCCACGCCCGCTACATCTACACCGACGCGTCGGGCGCGGAACGGTCCATTCCCATCCCCCGCCACCTGATGACGCCGCTGCCCGAAAGCTCGGGCGCCGTCTTCTCCGTGAGGGTCGACCTGACCCAGATCTCGTCCACGCCCCTGAACGGCGTGCTCAACATCCAGTTCAACACGGTGGCCGCCAGCTACGCGGGTCTGGCCATCACCGGCACCAACCTGCTCTTCGTGTCCACGCTGGATCCCTACGCCCCCAACTCGCAGGCGTACCTGACGGAAACGCTGGCCCACGAAATGGGCCACCTGCTCGGCATGGTGCCCAGCGGCCCCGATTGGCCCGGCCTGCGCGACGAAGACCCGTCGGCCGACGACTCCAAGCTGGATCCGCCGCAGCACTTCTACTACAACATGGGGGGACACTGCTACTTTGGCCTGCCCAACCGCAATGGCCAGTACAGCAGCGAGATCGGGCAATGCGTGATGTACGGCATCACCTGCGCCAACATCCACTTCTGCCCCAGTTGCAGCAAAGCCGTGCGCAAGGTGGACTGCTCGGAAGGCTGGACCTCATTCTGACGACGCGCCCCTGATCCCCTTCGCTCTCTGACACAACATCGACATGCCCATCATGACTACCGACTGGATCGAGCCCGCCTCCTTTGCCACGGTGCCCACGCACTCGCAGCAGGAGCACGCCTGCATGCCGCCGCTGCAAGGCTACGACGCGCAGATGCGCATCGCCGCGCCCTCGCGCGTGAAGATTCGCGACGGCAGCACCCTGACGATTCCCATCTGCGCGCGCGGCATCCTGCCCGTGATCGACAATCCGCAACTGCCGCGCTTCGTGGCGAAGGATACGCAGACCGGCAAGGTCTACCGCGGCGTCGCGTTCAACTACGTGCGTCCCAAGCTCCCCAACGTCTCGGTGGACCCGCGGGAAGGCGGACCGCGCCCCCCGAAGATGGCCCTGCCGCCGGGCATGACCGTGGAAACGCGTTTCACCACCGACATGGCCGGCGTGCTGCATTTGCCGGCCACACCGGCCACGTATGAGGTCTACATCGAGGCCGAGGACGTGAAGTCGAACACGGTGACGATCGAGGTCGAAGACGGCAAGAAGTGAACCTCGGCAAGAAGTGAAAGCCGGCCAGAAGTGAAAGCCGGCCGGACCCAAGAACCGCCGGGTAGAGAAACCGGCCATACGAACAAAGACGGCCCTGCTCTGCAGGGCCGTCTTTCCATCACCACCACCCCGCCGTTCAGGGCCGTGCAGGCGTCATCTGCCGGATGTTCTGCTCGTTGCGCGCGGCCATCGCCTCCACCTTTTCAGCGTTCTGCATATCCTTGGCGCGCTGATCCATCTCGGCCTTCGCATCGGTCTTGCCGAACACATCCTTGTCGCGCACTCGGAAATACATCCGGGTGCTGGCCAGCAGATGGTCAGGCCAGCTGCTCAACATCGCGTCATGCACCAGCCAGTCGAACAGCGTCATGACCTTGGGCGGCAACTGCGTCTTGCCGTCGCGCGCATCGCGCCAGGCGGTCAGCAGACGCTGCTGCATGGCGCGATCAGCCTTCATGTCGGCAAACGGGTCCGGCAGCGACTGAACATAATCGGCGTCGCCCGGCTTTTTGCCGAGGCGCATGTTTTCCATGGCGATCGCATCCTGCTCCCACCGTTCCATCGTGCGAAGCTGCTCGGGGTGGTTGCGTTCCATGTCCTGCCGCCGCTGCTCCGTCGCCGCATCCTGGCGCTCGGCTTCTTCCAGGCCCTTGTACTCTTCTTCCAGGCGTTCCCACAGCGGCAGGAAGCGCTGCGGCGGCGCTTCGCCGCGGCTGGCATTGGCGCGCTCGCGGCGCTCGTTGGCAAGTGCTTCCAGTTCCCGCGCACGCGCCGTGGTCTCGGGCTTGGCAAGCTCCTCGCGCGAAAGCATGCTCAAACGCCTGCGCTCTTCTGCGAGCTCCTGCTCCGGCGTGAAGAAATCCCGGTCCTTGATCCACGCTTCCGCGGGGTCCGACATCCCGGCGCGAAACACGGGGTCCTGATAACGCACCGCCAGCCAGCGCAGAAAAACTTCCATGTGCGGCGCGAAATCGCAGCCGGGTTCGTATTTGACGATCTCCCGGTAGGCGTCGACCAGTTCCTGAACGTGATAGGTCTGGCCTTCGTCTTCGATCGAGCCGGCCAGGCTCAGCATCCGATAGAGCACCGGATCCCGGGACGCCAGGCTTTCCATGCTGTACAACGCCGCGCCGTTAGCGAGAGCCAGGTTCATCATCTCGCGCAAAGGAACCCTGGATAGCGACGCGCGCGTGCCCAGCGAGCCCTCGGGGGCCACGCCCGTCACATCCCCGCTCGACCCCGGATAGAGGTACTGCAGGCCGCGCGTCTTTTCCAGGGAATCCAGCCGCTGATTGCGGCGCAGTTCATGCGCCGCGGCAAAATGCACGGCCTTCTCGACGGCTGCGGGTATGGTCAGCGTGCGGTCCTTGTGCGTCTGTTTGATCAGGTCCGTGAACGGAATGACCTCAAGGAACCAGTTTTCTTCCATGATGGAAGCGACACTGTCGAACAGCCCGAGGAATCGGATGACGATCTTCGCGTCCGGCGCACCGTCTTTTCCTACGATGGCCAGGTCCGTGTCATGGCGGCGCTTGTACTTCTTGACGATATCGTTGACGAATTGCTTGGCAATGACCCCGCCGCGATCCGCGCCAAACACGCAGATCTCGATACGCACGACTTTTTCGGTGCCCGCGTTGGCCTTCTGATAGGCTTCCTCGAACTGACGCCTGGCCGCGTCCAGGCGCGTGTCGACACCGGTTCCCATCAGTTCGGCGACGGCGGCATTGTCCCGAACGACCGGCACGCCTTCCAGCAACGTGGCTTTCGCAGCGTTCTTTCCTGCGGTCCAGGCAACCTTAAATGGGTTTTTCTTGAAATCCGACCAGAAGCCGCGAACAGTGGCCTTTGCGCGATTGCGGATTCGCTCTGGGTCCAGGGCATTCCAGATTCTTACCGTCTTCTCAGGAAGCGACTGGACGTCTTTGACGACGTCCTTGTAGGCCTTCACCATGGGGTGGAAGGACCCATCCCTGATGGATTGCTTGACAGCCGACTTTGCGCGCCCTGCGGCATCCACATCGGGCACTTCATCAAGACGCGTGATGTTCTTTGCCGCGTCCTGCGCGCTGGAGATCGCCTTGTCGGCCACTTTCCCGCCTGCAATCGTCAGCGCGCGAACCACGACGTCAGCCTTTGCGCTCTCGTTAAGCTCGACGCCAAGGCCGGAATAGTAGAACGGAAACCAGTGCTGCTTGTTCGGCCTGTTCTCATCGTCTTCGCTGAAGTGGGCCATCCACAACCGGCTCACGTTCGAGAGGAATGTCGGATTCGCCTCATCGATATCCTTGTTCCGCCCGAAGCCATCGAAGAAGAATCCCATACGCAACGTGAGACCGCATTCGGTGCAGGAATCCTTGGGGTAGGCAGCCTCATTGGCCGCCATGGCCTTCAGGACTGAAGCGGGAGTCCTGTCGACGTCAGGAATCTGATCACTGGACATTCTTCTCTCCAGGAGGCGTGCCGGACGCCTTGATCTGTGCAATCTTTTCGCCCGGCAGGGAAAACACGGCGCGGCCGAAGTCACCCGGCTTGCGATTTGGATCTTTCAGGAGTTTTTCGATCTCGGCATGCTTGTCGAAATCCGAGGCCACGACGAAGTAGAGATACATGTAGCCGCGCATGTCCTCGGGGTCTTCAATGCGATACCTCGTCCAGGCCTGCCTGGTGACCTTTGCAAGAACATGCTTCAACTGGGTCGCGTTTTCGTATCCGGCCAAATCGGCGCCGTACTTCCCGTACAACCAACGCGTGGTTTCCACGATCGGAATCCTGACTTGTCCCGTCAGATTGCGACTCAGCGCGAGCTCCATATGCTCGTCAGGATAGATGTGCAATTCCAGATAAAGCGTGCCGTCGCCATCGGGCACCTTGGTGGCGGGAAAATGCACCTGTGTTTCCTTCTTGAACATCAGATCGTCGAACTTGTCGTCCAACAGATGTTTGCGAAGCAACTCAGGGTCTCCTCCGCGCCACTTCACCGCAAAGTCGGTCCCTTTGAACGTGTAGCAGCAGGAAACCCGCCCCTCGCCGCCACCCGGCACCAACGTACTGGAACTGACCACATTGCCCGACTTGTCACTGAGCCGAACCGGCTCCAGATTCCAGGGCGTGTAGTTGTACGCGATGAAGCTGACGCCCTGGTATGTGGGTTCGCCATTGCACCCCGCCAACAGGCCCAGCCAAAGCAATACACCAATCAAACCCTTACGCATTCAGTGCTCCCGAGTTGTTCCGCCATACCCACTTCCGACATTTTTATCTCCACGTGGTGCACCCGCCGCCTTCAACTGCGCGATCTTCTCTGCCGGCAAAGACATCACCGCGTCGCCAAATGCGCCAGGCTTTCGCGCCGGGTCCTTCAAGAGGGCCGCAATCTGCGCGTCCTTGTCGAAGTTCGAGGCCACGATGAAATGGAGATACATGTACGCGCGCAAGTCCTGCGCGTCTTCAAGCCGATAATTTATCCACGCCTGTCTGGTGACCCTGGCGACGTCGTTGGCCAGATAATCTGCGCTCTCGTACCCCACAAGCTCGTCCCGGTATTTCCCATACAACCAGCGAGCGGTATCGACGATTGGAATTCTGACTTGCCCGCGCAACTTGCGGCTCAAGGCAAGTTCCATGTGTTCATCCGGATAGATGTGCAACTCCAGAATCAGCGTTCCATCCCCTTCGGGCACCTTCGTGGCGGGGAAGTGCACCGTTGTTTCCTTCTTGAAGAGCACATCGTCGAACTTGTCGTCAAACAGGTGCTTGCGAAGCAGGTCGGGATCCCCTCCGCTCCATTTCACGTTGAATTCCGTACCGGAAAACGTATAGCAGCAAGACACGCTTCCCTCGCCGCCGCCTGATGGGAGCGTGCTGGAACTTGCCGCGCGACCCGATGCATCGCTGATGCGCACGGGCTCCAGGTTCCAGGGTGTGTAGTTATACGTAATGAAGCTCACCCCTCGATAAGTGGGCTCTGCGTTGCAGCCAGTCAATAGGCCAAGCCAAAGCAGCATGCCGGCAAGTGCTTTACGCATCGCCGCCATCCCTCCCCGCCCGATGCACCGCATCCCACACCGCATCCGGCACCGCTTGCAGCGCTTTCGCCAGCCCGCCCTCTGCGCCAGGCCGATAGGCGCGCAGCCCGTCGGCGATCAAGGGGTGCTCATCGAAGCGCGGCGAGATCGCCACGCCCCAGGCGACGTAGTCGAACGTGTCCTTATCTCCCGCCACGCCGTGCGCGCGGGCACGTTCCAACTGCTTCTGCACGCGGGGCACCAGCGTGTCCTGATCGGGATTGCCGGGCAGCATGTCTGGATAAAGACGGCGCAACTGCACCGCCAGCTTGTCGGGGTAGTCCAGGTCGAACAGCATTTGGTGCTGTTCAGGCGAGAATTTTTCGATACCTTCCGGCCGTGCGGCGGGCAGCCTGCCCGCGCCCGGCAATTCAGCCAGCGTGCCATCGCGCAGCGCGTAGCGCAGCGTGACGAACGGCCCGGCGAATCGCGTGCGCTGCTCGGGCGTCCAGACCTGCAACACGCGCGCCAGGATGCGGCTGTCATACCAATGCAGGAAGAACTCGCTGGCGTCCGGCAAGGCGTAGTCGCAGAACGGCCCGAAGTGCGCGATCAGCTTTTCCAACGGCACGGCCGACGCGAAGCTCATCATCGCGTAGCGGCCGCCGGAGCGCTCGTGCAGGGCTTCCAGCACGCGCACCAGCACGGTGCTGAAATCCCCATGGCGCGGCCCGCGCAGTACGCCTTGCGAGGCGCCGTCCACTTCGATCAATAGCGGCGCCACGTCGCCGTAGATGTCCAACCCGGTCTGCGCCCACACCGAGCCGAAACTCAGGTCTTCGGTGGCCGTCAGCCGCGCCAGCAGGTCCGGATGGCCGCGGAAGTCGACGATCACATAGGCGCGCGCGGCCTCGCCATACGGGCCGCGATGATGGGGCAATTCGGCGAACGTGGACAGCAGCGCGTCCTGCCAGGAATATCGCATCGCCGTCATGCCTTGTCGGTGATGGACTGCACGCTTTCCTGAGCGTCAAGAATGCAGGTCTTGCAGACGGTGAATTGCGGGAACGGATACGGCATCTGTGTTGGGCCGGCGAACTGCTTGTTGCCGGTCTTGACGTCGATGCGCCCCGGCGCCGTCACGGTGATGTTGCCGCCTTCGATCACGATGCTGGCGCCCGCCGCGTTGGCGATGCGGATGCGCTGCGGCGACGCGTACTCGATGCCCGCGTTGGCGCTGACCATGCGCAGGTCCTGTTGCGCCTGCACCGTCAGCGTGTCGTGCTGAGAAATGACATCGACCTCGCCGGTGCCCGCGATCAGGTCCAGGCCGGATTCCGCGCCGCCTGTCTGCACGCCGGCCACGATGCCCAGCGCCTGGCCGGTGTGCACGCGCAGCGAACCGATGACGGCCAGGTTGTGGTCCTGTCCCGACGACCAATGCACGAGCTCGCCGGCCGCCACCTGGACGTTGCGCCCCGCCGCCTGCGTCAGCCCTGCGCGTCCCGCCATCAGCACCAGCGGATCGGTCAGGTGCGGCACCTTGCCGTCGACGACTTCGGTGTGCTTGGCCGACGCGTCGCCGGCCGCGCCGCCCACGGCCTCGCCCGCGACGGTGCCCGACACCGCGTGCGTCATGGCGGCCAGCGGCGCGCGTTCGCCGTCCAGACGGCTCGCGCCCGCCGAGGCCGTGCCGCGCGCCGAGGCCAGCCGCACGCCCTGATGGGCGCCGATCACGCCGTCGAACGACTGCGCCATGATGTCGGCCTGCCCGGCCAGCGCCAGCGGCCCCGCCGAATCGCCTGCGGGCTCGCTGCCGGCGGCTGAGTAGGTGGTCAGCAGCACGCCGCTTCCGCCGCGCACCGCGCCAAACGCGTCGGTACGCAGTTCCGCGCCCACGCCGCGCACGTTGCCGCGATAGTTGCCGCTTTGGTGGATCAGGTGGCCAAGATTCAATTCGCTGGCCGATTGGGAAGACTTGATCTGCATGCGCAACTGGCCGTCGCTGTCATCGAACACGATCTGGTTGTAGCCGTCGCCGCCGAATTCCTTGCTCTTGAAGCCGCTCAACGCGGCTGCGTTGCGGTGCTGATCGTCGCCGCCCGCCGCGCCGTGCCACGCCGGCGCGTTGCCGCTGGCCAGGTTGGCCTGCGCGCTGGGTTTGCCGTCGATGGCCGCCGCGTACACCTCGGTGTTCATCGGCTCGCCCGCCTTGCCGCCGGGCGTGGACGGAATGCCGCCCTCGCCGCGCCCGTTGTAGAGCGCGCCCACGACCAGAGGCTGATCGATGTCTTCATCCAGGAATCTCACCAGCACTTCCTGCCCGATGCGCGGCACGAAGCTCATGCCCATGCCCGCGCCTGCCTGGCGCTGCGCCACGCGCGCCCATCGGCTTTTCGCCAGGCCCTCGCCGTCGGATTGCCAGTGGAAGCGCACACGCACGTCGCCGCGCGCGTTGCGATGGATTTCGTCTTCACCGCTGGCCTCGGTCGCGCCGTCGGCGCTGGTGACGATGGCCGTATGGACGCCGACGGCGGACGGGGCACCCGCGAGCCTGGCGCCGCGTGCCGCAGCGGGCAAGGCGCGCCACGGCCGGTCGCAGCGCACCGCGCAGAACCGGTTGGCGTAGCCGACCTCGTGCGCGCGCGCCATCACGGCCGCCTCGGGGCGCCCCACGCCGATATCGGCATCGCCGTGCATCGCATGGCCGTCGTCCTCGGCCCCGTCTTCAAAGCACAGGAAATCGTCCAGGGCGCCCAGCCTGTCCGCCAGGCTGGCGTCGTTCTGTCCGGGAAGATTGTTCACCCCTGCGTGCTCCACGCGGTCCAGTGCGAAGTTCGGCTCAAACCCGGCCTCGCCAGAAGGCCCCAGCGGCGACATCTCCTGCAGCGTGAACCGCGTGCCCGAGCGGAAGGTGCGCACCGTGCCGCGGCCGACAAAGGTCTCGGCGCTGGCCTGCGCGGCCTGCATCAGCAGGTTCGCCTGAAACTGCGCGTGCGCCTGGTTCAGCAGCCCGCCGTGTCCCAGCGGCTCGAACCATTCCAGCGCCCGTTCGTCCCCGGCTTCATCGGCGGGGCTGGCCAAGGCCTGCCCGGTGATGGCGTGCTTGCCGCTTTCATGCCAGGCCAGCACCGTCACTTTCTCCACAGTGCGGCGCATGCGGCGCGCGATGGCCTGCACGCCGTCGCGCGATTCGCTCGCATGAGCGCGCTGGAACCGTACGCCCGCACCCGCCGATTCCGCGTCTTCGGCCAGACTGCGGCTGTCGGCGAAGATCAGCACCGCGTGGCGCGACGGTGCGCTGTCGTCTTCGACGGTGGTCCAACCCAAACCGGCTTCCGCGAGCAGGCGCGACAGAAAGGCGTAATCGGTTTCACGGTACTGCGTGGTGTAGGGCCGCGCCGGCAGGCCGGCCAGGTGATCTTCCACATCGGAAGCCACCTTGTAGGTATAGCCCTCATAGCTGTCCAGCACATGGCGCACGATGTCCAGCACCGGCTGTTTCTCGTAGATGCGGCTGTCGCGCCGCTGCGTGGCAAGCCACAGCCAGGGCGCGAGCGTCAGGCGATATCGGGCCATGCCCGCATTGCCGCCCAGCATCTCGGCGGCACGCACCACGCCGCTGCGGCCGGCCTCGGTGCCGTCGGCGCGCGTGGTCCACAGCGTGGCGGACCGCGACACCATGTCGTTCAGATCCAGCGCGGCATCTTCGGCCAGGGCCACCACGCGCATTTCGCTCAGCGTGGACAGGCCTTCGCGCGCAACCCAGCCTTCGACCTGCAGGGACGACATCGCGCCCTCGCCATCAAGCCGGAAAAGACGGGACTCGGCGCTGAAACTGCCGTTGCTAGCGTTGACAGCCATGGAAGAAAAACCTCATGGGAACGTGGGCGGCGCCGGCATCGTCGAGCCGGCAAGAATTCAAGGTTCGATATTGGCCTGCGGGGTCGGGCATTCCGGTGCGGTGCCCCATTGACCCGCGCAGACGCGCAGGCGGCATTGTTCACCTGCGATGAAGCTCAAACGGCGGCATTCCTTCAACCGCTCGGACAACGGCGAACCCGGCATCTCGCGGATGAACACGCCGTCGGACTTGTAGACACGCGTGCCGGGCGGTGATGCAGGCGGCAACCCGTAGTCCATCAGCGCCGACAACAGCGCGGCATCCTTGTCGGCGGTCTTGGCGCTTTTGCGCGGAGCGGCGGGCGCGGACTTCACCGCGCGAGGCGCACCGGCGCCCGGCGCAGCGGCGCCCGACGCAGCGGCGCCCGACGCACCGTCGCGTTGCGCTAGCCGCTCCGCGGCCTGCCGCGTGGGACCCGGCGCTGCCGCGGTTGCGAGCGAAGACGTGGCGGCGGGCGCCGATGACGGCGTCATTGCCAGCATGGACAAGGGATTGGCCGGCTCGCCAAGCGGTTCGGGCTCGCCGCGGCCCAGGTCTGCGTCGCGCGCAGGCGGCGACTCATCAATGATCGTGGCGACGTCGGGTGTTTTTTCCAAAGTGCCGAGCGGGTTGCTGCCCGAGTCCGGCGACGGCGACAGTGCGGCTTGCTGGGGGGTTGCAAGCGCGGGCACCGGCGTGGGCACCGGCGCATTTGCAGACGCGTTCGCAAGCGCAGGCGACGCGGCAGGCGCCTGCACCGGTGCCCGCGCCATCATCGACGCAGCGTCGTCTTCATGTATTACCCAGACGATGCCGCCCGCCAACAACAACAGCACCAGTAACAGCGCGGTCCAGCGCCGCGCGCGCGAACGTCGCGGCGTTGCCATGTGTTTGACCTCGGCTTCCGGCGCGCGTCCTTCCAATGCGGCCAGGATGCGCGGCGAGTCGGCCTCGCCACGCGCGGCAGTCGAGGTCATCAGCAGACTCGGCGCGGTCATCGTAGGGCGAGCTTGTTCTTTCTCTTCTGCCATGCGGGTTCCCGTGTCAGCAGGAGGCGTGTGCAGCCCCCCTGTAACCAAGCCCGCCGAGAATACCTGATCGACCCCTTTCAGACACCGATTCTTGTTACGATTTCTAAGCCTCCGACGCGGTTTGCAACGCCGGATCGCTTGCCTCATGCGCGGATAAAACAAAAGATTACGCCTTCACATGAGGGACCTGCCTTGTTGCTGCTTCTGCCCCTGTATTTCTTGCTGGCGGTGGGCGTCTCCGCTCTCCTGTTTTTTCCCGCACTGCGCCAAGGCGCCGTGCGGGGGATGCGCGCCTGCGTAGCGGGCGTGGCACGGGGCGCGACGCGTGGCGCCAACCAGGCCGGCGGCGCCGTGGGCGGCACGGCCGGCGCGATAAGAAAAGGGTTCGGCGCCTCGTTCGAATGGGTTGGAAGGTATCGGTGGCAGGTCGCAATCGGGCTGACAGTTGTATTGCTTCCGTCACTGTTTGCTTTCTTGATGCGACACAATCACACATTCGTTTACAGCGCCTCAACCAGCGGTCCAGACCGCCGAATCCAGGCATTGCTGGAGGGCGAAAGACTGGTTCCGCCCGCCGCCCTGCCCCCTGAAGCATTCACCACCCGCGAAGTCGAACAAGTGCGTCCGAAGCTGGGCGGCGCAAGCCGTAACTGGGATCTTCTGGATGCCGATTTCCGCCAGCGGCTGTTGCTGGCGTATCGCATCATGCGCGAACAGCACGGCTATGAAATGACCCTGATCGAGGGCTACCGCAGTCCCGAGCGGCAGGGTGAACTGGCAGGCATGGGGTCGCACGTGACGAACGCCGGCGCCTTCCAGAGCTATCACCAGTTCGGTCTGGCCGCGGACAGCGCGTTCTATCGCGACGGCAAGATCGTGATTTCGGAAAAAGACCCCTGGGCCATGCGCGGCTATGAGCTGTTCGGCGAGACCGCCGAGCTCGTCGGCCTGACCTGGGGCGGACGTTGGAAGATGATGGACTTCGGCCACGTGGAGCTGCGCCGCCCCGGCGTCATGCAACGCGCACGGGAGGCCGCGAAACAATGATTCGCGTGCTGAAGAAAGGCGGGCTCGTCCTGGCCCTGTTCGCCGTGGTGTGGCTGGCCGTCATCATCTGGTGGCAGGAGTCGCGCACGCTGCCCACCGGCGTCGACATCGGGCTGTACCTGTTTGCGTTGCCGCTGGCCATCCTGGCCGCGATCTGGATCGGGGCGCGCATGGTGCGTGCTGCCCGCGCGCCCAAGGCGGCGCCCGCACAGGCGCAGACGGAAGCGCAATCCGACGCGCCGGCCCGGCCCGCTGCGCTACGGCTGATCGCGGCCGCCGCGCGCGCCGCGCCGGGCGAGAATGTCGCGGCGATCGCCGAAGCGCTGGCCGAGCAGAAGCGGCCCGAACTCGATGCGGAACTGAAGACGCCGCAGGGCTATCCGATTTTCGCCGCGCGCGTGGCCGGCATGGACGACATGGCGCTGTATGCCGCCGCGCGGGACCGGGGCGCGCCCGCTGACGCCTTGGCCGCCGCCACGTTGCGTGTGACGGCCATGCTGGCCGATGTCGCACAGGTGCTGACGCATGAGGCGCACGCGCGCGCAACCGAGTTGGACGTGCCCGCGCGCGAAGCGGACTGGCCCCGCCTGCACCTCGACGTGGTCGTGCCGGCGGCGTGGTCCGAAGCGGCGCGCCACCGCGCGCTCGCGGCAGTGCGGTCGGCTGCGGGGGCCTGGCCCGATGCGCGCATCCACACCACCGAACATCCCGCACGCGACGGCATGGCCACCGACCACCTGCTGCGCCAGATTGCCGCCGAGCCCGCCGCCGAGTCAGCTAATGCCCGCGCCGAACCGCAATGGCGCATCGTGCTGGCCGGCGATGGTTATATCGACGCCGAGCAGGTCGCCCATTGGGACGGCCTGGCCACGTTGCTGACGCACGCCAATCCGCAGGGCCGTGTCCCGGGCGAAGCCGCCGCCGGCCTGCTGCTGGCGCCGCCCGATGCGCAGGCCGAATTCCACGTCACGCTGTCGCCGATGCTGCAACGGCAGAAATCAGCCGACGCGCGCGGCGCCCTGGCCGAAGCGTCGCTGGCGGACCTGGCGCGCGACCTGCTGCAAGCCGCCGCCGTGGAGCCCGGCGCCGTCGGCCGCATCGTCAGCGATGGCGATCACCGCGGCGCCCGTCCGCTTGAGCCGCTGAACGTGGCATCGCAGGTTTTCGACCATCTGGATGCCGCAAAGGACTGCCAGGCCGTCGGCATGACTTGCGGCCACACGGGCGCGGCGGCGTCGCTGCTGACGCTGGCCGTGGCCTGCGAAACGTGCCTGCAGTTCGACCAGCCCGTGCTGACCCTTACCCTGCAAGACCCCGCATTGCGCGCCGCCGCGCTGGTCTCACGACCGGCCGCCAGCGCCACCGCCTGACCCAAAACAAAAGCGAAAACCATGCGTAGCCCATCAGGATTGCTTTCTCGATTTTCCAGCGCCATGAGCGACGTGCGCTATTGGAGTGGACGCGTATTCGCCAACCCACGCACCTTCATGCTCATCGGCCTGATCGCGCTGATCGTCTTCCTGTTCCTGTTCGCCGACACGATGCAGATCGCCATGACCTGGGCCGGCGCGGCGCTGGGCGTGCTGCTGCTTCTGTGGCTTTGCGTCTATCTCTGGCGCCGGCGCCGCACGCGGCGGGCCAACCAGCAGCTGGGCGACATGCTGGAACAGCAGGTGCAGACGGGCGCGGCCGCCAGCCCTGCCGCCAACCGCAGCGAAATCGAGGCGCTGCGCACCCGCCTGACGCAGGCGGTCCGCACCATCAAGACCTCCAAGATCGGCCAGACCTCCGGCAACGAGGCGCTGTACGAGCTGCCCTGGTACATCGTCATCGGCAACCCCGCGGCGGGCAAGAGCAGCGCCGTCATCAATTCGGGACTGCAGTTTCCGTTTGCCGACAAGAACGGCGCCGCCGTGCGCGGCGTGGGCGGCACCCGCAACTGCGACTGGTTCTTCACCACCGAAGGCATCCTGCTGGACACCGCCGGCCGCTACTCGGTGCACGAAGAGGACCGCAACGAGTGGATGAGCTTTCTGGACCTGCTCAAGCGCCATCGCCCCAAGGCGCCGATCAACGGCATCATCGTGGCGGCCAGCATCAGCGAGCTGACGGACGCGGGCCCCGAATTCGCCATCAACCTGGCCAAGAACCTGCGCCAGCGCGTGCAGGAACTGACCGACCGGCTGGAAGTGTTTGCGCCGGTCTATGTAATCTTCACGAAGGCTGACCTGATTGCAGGCTTTTCCGAATTCTTCGCCGATGCCGACGCGCGCGAGCGTGACCGGGTCTGGGGCGCGACGCTGCCGTACGGCGCGGACGAAAGCCGCGACGTGCTGACGCTGTTCGACGAGCGCTTCGACGAGCTGTATGAAGGCCTGAAGGAAATGGGCACGGCCCAGATCTCGCTGCGCCGCAATGCGGCCCTGCCGCCGGGGCTATTGACCTTCCCGCTGGAGTTCGCGGGCATCAAGCCGGCGCTGCGCACCTTCCTGTCCACGCTGTTCGAGACGAACCCGTTCCAGTACAAGCCGGTATTCCGGGGCTTCTACTTCACCAGCGCATTGCAGGAAGGCGCGTCGCGCAGCACCTCCACCGACAAGCTCGCGGCGCGCTTCGGCTTGCGGCCGGCCTCGCGCGAAGCGGCGCGCAGCGTGACGTCGCACAACGGATTCTTCCTGCGCGACCTGTTCTCCAACGTCATCTTTGCCGACAAGAAGCTGGTGCGCCAGCACGCCAGCCCCAACAAGGTCCGCATGCGCTACCTGACCTTCTTCGGCCTGGTGCTGGCGCTGGGATTGGTGCTGGGCGGCTGGAGCTGGTCGTATCTGGGCAACCGGCAACTGGCGAGCAATGTGCAGGCGGATCTGGACAAGGTGGTGCGCCTGCAAAGCGAACGCACCGATCTGCAGAGCCGCCTGGAAGCCATGGAGATCCTGCAGGATCGCATCGAGCAGTTGGACCGCTATTCAACGAGCCGGCCGCTGTCGCTGGGGCTGGGTCTGTACCAGGGCGACGTGCTCAAGCAGCGCCTGCTGGCCGAGTACTACAACGGTCTGCGCCAGTTCATGCTGGTGCCGGTCAAGGCCAGCCTGGAAGACTATCTGGGCCGCGTGGACGTGTCGCAGGCGGCCGCGGGCGGCGCGCCGCGTACGGCGCCGCCGCAGGCTCAGCCGGTGAGCGCCAATGCCGGCAACACGCTGTTCCAGGACGCCTCGCCCACCAACGTCGACGACGCCTACAACGCGCTCAAGACGTACCTGATGATGGCAAACCGCGAACACGTGGATCCCACGCATCTATCCGACCAGATCACCCGATTCTGGCGCGGATGGCTGGAAACCAACCGGGGCGCGATGCCGCGCGACCAGCTGATCCGCAGCGCCGAGCGCCTGATCTCGTTCTACGTGGCGCGTGCCGCCGATGCAGACTGGCCGCAGATTGAAACCAATCTGGCCATGGTGGAACGCACGCGCGGCAACCTGCGCAGCGTGATGCAGGGCATGCCGGCGCGCGAGCGCGCCTATGCCACGCTGAAGGCGCGCGCCGCCACGCGCTTCCCCGCGATGACCGTCGCCCGCATCATGGGCGAGGCCGATGCCGCGGTCGTGGCGGGCAGCTACGCCGTGCCGGGCACGTTCACGCGCGAGGCCTGGGAGCAATACATCGAGCCGGCCATCGGCGAAGCCGCGCGCCGCGAGGTGCAGACCAGCGACTGGGTGCTGGGCGTGAACGCGCGCGACGATCTCACGCTGGAAGGCAGCCCCGAACAGATCCAGAAGAGCCTGGCCACGATGTACAAGACCGAATACGCGCAGGAATGGCAGAAGATGCTGCGCGGGGTCACCATCAAGCCCTTCACCAGTTTCGATCAGGCGGTGCAAGGCATGAACCGCCTGGGCGATCCGCAGAACTCGCCGCTGGTCAAGCTCATCAACACCACGTACGAACAGACCTCGTGGGACAACCCGTCGCTGATCAACACCGGCATCACGCAGGCGCAGACGGGCGTCGTCGCCTGGTTCAAGCGCGTGATTCTGCGCCAGGGCCAGCCGAAGCCGGCCGAGGCGGCGCCCGGCGGCGAGCAGATCCCGATGGGCCCGGTGGGACGCGAATTCTCCGACGTGGCGCGCCTGGTGGTCCAACGCGACAACCAGTCGCTGCTGGGCAATTACATGAACGCCCTGTCCAAGATCCGGACGCGCTTCAACCTGATCAACAACCAGGGCGATCCCGGCCCGGGCGCCCTGCTGCTGATGCGCCAGACGCTGGAAGGCAAGGACTCCGAACTGGCGGACGCGCTCAAGCTGGTGGACGAGCAGATGCTTGCCGGCCTGACGCCGGCACAGCGCGAGACGCTGCGCCCGCTGCTGGTGCGGCCGCTGATCCAGGGCTACGCCGTCGCCATGCAGCCCGCGCAGACCGAGCTGAACAAGGTCTGGAACGCGCAGGTCTATCAGGGCTTCACGCAGAACCTGGCCGACAAGTATCCGTTCTCGACCAAGGCCGGCATCGAGGCCAGCAGCGAAGAGATCGCGCAGGTCTTCGGTCCGCAGGGCAGCATCGCCAAGTACGTCAATGAGACCTTGGGCCCGCTCACCGTGCGCCGCGGCGACATCCTCACGGCCCGCACGTGGGGCGACATGGGCATCGACCTGCAGCCGTCGTTCACCGCGAACTTCGCGCAATGGGTGGCGCCGCTGTCGGGCGGCGCGGCCGGATCAGGCGCGGCCAGCCAGCCGCAGACGCTGTTCCAGATCCAGCCCAAGCCCGCGGGCGGCGTCACCGAGTACACGATCGAGATCGACGGCCAGCAACTGCGTTACCGCAACACGCCGCCGCAATGGGTCAACTTCGTGTGGCCCAACGCGCAGGGCGCACCCGGCGCGCGCATCACCGCCACCGCCTTTGACGGCACGGTGGTCGAGATCGTGAACGAGCCCGGCCGCTTCGGCCTGGAACGCCTGATCTCGGGCGCCCAGCGCAAGCCCAACCAGGACGGCAGCTTCGAGATGAGCTGGACCAAGTCCAACATCACCGTCCCGGTCCGCCTGCGCATCATCAGCAGTACCCAGGCGGCCAGCGCAGGCGGCGCCGAGCCCGGCAGCCAGGGCCTGCGCAACCTGCGTCTGCCCGCCACGGTCGCGGGCTCCTCCCCTCAACCTTCCGTCGCCTCGACGGCTGCCGGAGTGCAGCAATGAGCAATCCGCAGTCCCCCATTTTCCGCACGGCCTACTTCGGCAAGATTCCGTCGCGTGGCGACTTCGTGAAGAACACCTCGCACCCGCAGCTGATGGCGACGCTGGACGCCTGGGTCGCCAACACCATGGAGATCCTGGCGCAGGATCCGCATTGGAAGACGCTGTACGACGAGGCGCAGCCGGTGCCCTTCGCGGTGCTGGGTTCGCGCGGCAAGCTGGCCATCGCGGGCCATCTGCAGCCCAGCCGCGACCAGTCCGGACGGCGCTTCCCGTTCATCAGCGCGACCTCGGTCGAGGTATCGCGCCCGCTGGACTTCATTGCGCGCAGTCCGCTGGCCTTCAGCCGGATGTGGAACCGCATGGGGGCTGCCGCGTCGCAGCTCATGCAGGAAGGCGATCCCGCCGATGCGTTGCAGACGCTGAACGGCCTGGAAGGCGAAATCCGCACCGCCGCCGACGACGGCTTTGACGCCTTCATCGACCTGCAGACGCTCGAGCGCGTGGAAGCGATGCTGCGCAGCAACGGCCACGCCGCCAACATGCACGACATCGTGCTGGCGCTGGGGATACTGCTGACGCCGGTCATGTCCAGCGGCTCGTCGCAGCTGGACACCGGACTGGCGCTGCCGCTGCCCGACGACCCGCTCTACATCAATCTGGTGGCAACGTACTGGATGACGCTGATCGCGCCCTTCCTGAACCGCGCCGACTTCGAGATCGCCATGTTCATCGGCCATATCGCGGGCAAGCACCGGCTGGTGGTGGGGTTTCGCGGCGCGTCACCGCAGACGCTGGCCACCCTGCTGTCGACGCCGCAGACGCTGTCGCAGCACTACATCATGCTGGACGCCGCCCCCTGGGTGCGCGACCACGTCAGCGCCAGCCACGGCCTGGCCAAGCTGTCGAGCTATCTGGATCAACAGCGGCTGTCCCTGCGCCAGGCGCTGGAGACCTACCGCGAAGTCTTCATCGGAGCCTAGGACATGCGCACACTCACTCTGGTCCTGGCCGCGGCCTGCTCCTGGGCGGCGCATGCCCAGGACGCGGCGACGGTCGTTCCCGCCAACGTCATCCCCCAACCCGGCCAGGTGGTCGCCAGCGGCGCGGTGCCCGACGAAGCCACCAAGGCCGACGTGCTGCAACGGCTGCAAAAGGTGTATGGCGTGGGCAATGTGATCGACCGCATCGACGTGGGCGGCGTCGTCGCCCCGCCGAACTGGTCGCAACACGTCGGCAAGCTGCTGGACAGTCCGCTCAAGCAGATCAACCGCGGACAGCTGGAAATCGACGGCACGCAGATCCGGCTGCGCGGCGAGGTGGACAACGAAGCCTCGCGCCAGCAGATCGCCAGCACCTTCGCCACCTCGCTCAATCCCACCTACAAGATCGTCAACGGCCTGCGCGTGTCGGCGGACAAGGACGAACAGGACGTGCTGGACAACCTGCTCAGCAATCGCGTGGTGGAGTTCGAGACGGGCAGCACGCGCCTGACCGCACGCGGCCGAGAGCTGCTGGACCGGGTGGCCGATGCCGTGCCGAAGCTGCGTGCCGACAAGATCCAGATCATCGGCCACACCGACAGTTCAGGCAGCCGCAGCACCAACCTGGCGCTCAGCCAGGCGCGCGCGGACGCGGTGCGCGACTATCTGGTCGATAAGGGATTGCCGGCATCGCGCTTTGAGGCGATGGGCGCCGGCCCGGATCAGCCGGTGGCCACGAACGCCACGCCCGAGGGCCGCGCCAAGAACCGGCGGATCGAATTCCGCGCGGCGCGCTGAGGCCGCGCGCCGAGGGCCGCCTCAGCTGCCCTCGCCGGCCTTCTTGATGCCAAGCAGTTCTTCCAGGCCCGAGAGGGTCTCGTCGTTCTTGACGACCGTGCGCAGCCACAGGTGCAACGACATCTCGCCCCAGCTTGCGGCCTTGTCGGCCAGGTAGGCGACCGGGCTGTGCGGCTCGGTGCGGCGAAAGAAATCGGCCACCTCGCGCAGTTGCGCCAGCGCCTGTTCGCGGCTCTGGATCGGACCGCGCACGGCGGCCGGCGGCGCGCCATGCGCGGGCGTATCGACTGCGGGAAAGTGATCGGCGGGGGGCAAGGTGGGCTCCACTCGAACGGGAACGGCGGGTGTGGACGCCGCGGGCGGCGGCGCGGCCGCCAGGTCGGCACGGACCAGCAGGCCCGCGTCGCGCGCAAAGCGGTGCACCAGTTCCGTGACATTGCGCAGCGACTCGCGCACACGGGAGAACGCCGGGCTTTCGTCGCCCAGCCGCTCGTCCAGCGTGCGCTCCAGTTGCGCCAGCGCCTGCGAGCAACCTTCGAGCTGCGTGTCCAGCTCGGAATAGAACGACGGCGGCGTATCGCGCCGCGCGGCGTCGAAGCGGTCCAGCGTCAGCTTGCCGCGCGTCAATTCATTGGCGTTGTCCGGCGTACGCTTGACGGCGTTGGCGAGTTGGCTCGCCGCCTCCCACAGCACCGCGCCGTAGCGCGCGCCATCGGCCTGGGTCAGCGGAATCTCACCGATCAGCTGCTGCGAGCGCGATAGCAGCCACGCCAGATTGCCCACGCGCTGCTGCACGTCGCCGTCTTCCGGCACGGGATGCAGCCCTTCCCAATAATCGCGGCACAGCCCGTCGATGAGCAGATAGCCGTCACGCAGCCCCGCGAACCCGCGCGTCTTGGCCCAGGCTTCCGCCAGCCACGACGCGATGCGGATGTCCTTGCTGCGCTCGCGCAGCACCGTCGAGCAGATGCGCGCCACCTCGGGCCAGTCGGCCTCTTTCAGGTCGATGACCCAATCGCCTTGGTCGAGTTGGGGATCGTCATGCCGGCGCGCCTCGCGGATCGCGTCGAACTCGGGCGAAAACACCAGGTCGACGCCGCAAGGCGCGTCGCCGGGGATCGGAAGCAACAGGGCGTTGATGTCGGTCATGGGCGCGGAGCATATGTAAGTAGGCGCAAATCATCCCACAACCGTTTACGCAGGACGTTCAAAGATGACACGTCCTATTACAAAGCGCGTCACGATGCTTCGCTATGATTTGCGCTCCGAACAAGGAGCACTCATGACGACGAAATCGATCCGCATGTTGCCCGACGGGCACTTCATCGCCGGCACGCCGCGCCGCGCGCCCGACGGCACCATCGTCGGTGGAGAAGGTCCGATCACCCGCGCCCCGGACGGCACCTACGTGGCCGGCACGCCGCAACGCGCCCCCGACGGCAGCTACAAAGGCGGCGGCGGTCCCGTGCGCATGGCGCCGGACGGCACTTTCGTGGTGGGCCCGGCACGGCTGGCGCCGGACGGCACGTATCTGTAAACACATACTTGGCGCGCACCATGTCCCAACGCTCCGTCATCCGCAAGGGCGATAAAACGTCGCACGGCGGCGTCGTCGTGACCGGCGACGAAACCGTCGTCATCTTCGGGCAGCCGATGGCCCGCGTCGGCGATCGCGTCACCTGCCCCAAATGCGGCGACACCCACACCATCGTCGAAGGCGTGCAGAACGTCGGCTCGGACCGCCTCACCGCGCTGGAAGGCATGCGCACGTCGTGTGGCGCCACGCTGATCGCCAGCCAGCATTTCTATCAGTTGGAATACGGTTGAGCGACGGGCCACGCGCCTGGCGCGAGGCCGAGCGCGTATTCAGGACGCGCCAAGGCGGGCCCCCGCATCGGGGACCCGCCAACGGCACGGCAGGACCGGCGTTCCGGCCTGCCGGATTGACGATTACTGCTGCCAGTTGTGCGTGCTGTACCGGTCGTTGTCGATGCGGTTCAAGACAGGCAGGCCGGTGCCCGAATCCTTCACCTGCATGTCGATGTAGGCCTGGAACACATCCGCGTCCAGCACACCGATGTCCGAGCGGCGCTCGGCCGGCACGTTGGCCAGCGTCGTGTAGCCGTCGCCGCCGGTGGCATTGAAGCTCAGCACGAACAGGCGATAGGTGCGCGCGTTGTCCAGCGGCAGCCACGTGCTGGTGGCCTGGTCCAGGTACTGGAAGTTGCTGGCGCGGCTGCCCTTGGCGTTGGACGCGGTCACATCCCAACGCAGGCCGGCCGCGTAGGGGTAAGGACCGTCCTTGCCACCTGGCTTGTACGTCGCGTCCAGGCCATCCTCGATCATGGACTTGACCTCGTTGGCGGTCAGATCCAGGCGCCACAGCATGTTGCCGAACGGCACGACGGCGATCACGTCGGCCGCCGTCACGGTGCCGTTCAGCGCGCGGCGCACACCGCCACCGCTTTGCAGGGTCATGTCGGCGCCGCCGTACTCGGCATTGGCCACGTCCAGATAGGCTTGCGCCACCAACTGCTGGATGTCGCCGCCGCGCAGGGCGACGTTGCCTTCGCTCTCGCAAGCGGGGCTGGCTGCATTGCTGGCGGGCGTGGGACCCGGAATGCGGCGGAAGCACAGTTCCAGCGGCACCTGCGCGACGTTGGTCTTGCTGAAGCTGTCGATCTTGGCCTTGAAAGGTTGCAGCACCGACAATGCGGCGGCGTCTGGCGTCTGTTCGCGCAGGAAGCCGCTGGCTGCGACCCCGGCCTTGAAGGCGGCGCGATCAGCATCGGAGGCCGCAACCAGGGCGCTGCCCGACTTGACGCGGTAGTCGGTGTCGATCAGCACGTGCGGCGTGCCGGCGCAGTTCGTCACGTCGCCGTTGGCGTCGAAGCTGACCTTCAGTTCGCCTACGACTTGCGAGTACTCCCACGCCTGCACCAGGCAGACGGGCTTGCCGTCCTTGTCGGCCAGACGGGTCGGATAGGCGCCGCCCGGCGTGCCCACGGCCATCGTCTTCATCGCGTCCGGACCCAGCAACGTGTGCGAATCGCCGCCCACCACCACGTCCACGCCGCTCAGCTTGGCAATGACTTCCTTGTCGTAGCCGTAGCCGATGTGGCTCAGCAGGATCACTTTGTTGACGCCATTGGCGCGCAGGGCGTCGATCTGCGCCTGCGCGGCCACGGTTTCGTCGGTGAACGTCGTGTCCGCGTTGGGGCTGGACGATTCCTTGGTCTTGCTGGCGATCGTCAGGCCGACGATGCCGATCTTCTGGGCATCGCGTTCCACCACGATGGCGGGCTTGATCAGGTCGGTGCCCTTGAGCGGCGAGCTCGCGCCGAAGTTGACGTTCGCGCTCAGGACCGGCGTCTGGCAGGCGCCGGCGTGCAGGAAGTCGACAAAGCGCTTCAGGCCATCGTCGCCCTTGTCGAACTCGTGGTTGCCCACGGCCATGGCGTCAAAGCAGACCGTGTTCATCAGCGCGGCATCGGCCTCGCCCGGCTCGCCGGCGCGGTTGAAGTACAGCGTGCCGGTCTGCGCGTCGCCCGCGTGCAGCTTCAGCACGTTCGGCGAATTCGCGGCCAGTTGGTCGATGGCGGCCTTCACGCGTGGCATGCCAGCGGCGGACACGGTCACCTCGGTATCAGCGCCCGCCGCGTTCTTCAGGGTCAGCGTCCGGTCCTTGCCGTCCAGCGTGGAGTGATGGTCATTGATGTGGAGGATCGTCAGCTCAAGCGGACGCGCCTGCACGGGAGGTTCGGTAACGGGCGGCGTTTCGGGATCGCTGCTGTTGTCGTTGTCGTTGTCGCCGCCGCAGCCGGCAAGCAGCGCCATTGCGCTCATCATTGCGCAGGCCAGCGCCTTCCGATTCCAGTGCTTCATGTTCCTTTTTCCCGTGGAGGCTATTCGAGGCCCGCATTCTGTTTGCCGCGCATGACGCAACGATGAATGCGAGCTGAAAACCTTCCGCGCAAGAAAATGGTCGATTTTTCGCGTCCGGACATGCTTTTGACGCGTAGCTGGTGTAACGGGAGTGGCTATTCGCAAACACGGACAGGCCGCATCCGGCCGGCCATGTGCGCATCTGAAAACACATCCCGCACTGGAAAAACGAAGGTTCGTGCGATAAATTCATACATCGGAACAATCAGTTACAGATTCATCTTCCGAAACTTTTCAGGCAAGTCACACTTCGAAAACTGGTTCTTCCACCGGCGCTTCCGGCAATGTGGCGCCGGTTTCGCTGTAAGGCATAACAGACCGCTTGGATGGGCGACACCATCCGCTGCGTTACCCGCAATGGCGGCGCAGCAAGGTGGTGGACAGTTCCGCGGCTTGCCCGCGCAACGCCGGGGGAACCAGACGGCGCAGCACAAGGAGAAACAGAAAGGAGGCTGTAGATGAAATGCCCCCCACCTTTGCCGACCGAAACCGAGAGGCTGCGCGCCCTGTCGGAATACGGACTGGATCCGCAGCGTCCGCTGCCCAGCCTGGACCCGGTCGTGCGCATTGCATCGCGCATGTTCAACATGCCGGTGTCGGCCATCAACATGGTCGGCAGCGAGCATGTGTTTTTCGCGGCCAGCATCGGCGTCGGCGACACCGACATGCGCCGTGACGTCTCTTTCTGCGCCCATGCGGTCTTGCAGGACGACGTCATGGTCGTGCCCGATGCGCGCCTGGACGAACGCTTCCACGACAATCCGCTCGTCGCGGGCCCTGCCGGCATCCGGTTCTATGCCGGCGTTTCCCTGAATTCACCGGACGGCCATCCGCTGGGCGCGCTGTGCGTCATCGACACGGAACCGCACGCCGATTTCAGCGAGGACGACAAGGAACGGCTGCGCGAACTGGCCCGCATGGCGGCCGACCGGCTGGAGTTGCGGCGTGTCGAAGTCAGCGCCGAACGCGCCCGCGCGCGGGCCGAACTGCCTGCGGGCGCACAGAGGACGAAGCGCAGCCCCACCCCACGGCCCGGGGCGGCCCACCCTCACACGCGCCATGACGACGACGCGCGCAAACTCACCAGTTTCGATCCCCTGACGGGCCTTGCGAACCGCGGGGTGTTCTACCGGCGCGTGGAGGAAGTGCTGGTGCATCCGTGTGCCGCCGCCATCCTGATGCTGGACCTGGACGGCTTCAAGGACATCAACGACACGATGGGCCATGCCGTCGGCGACGCGATCCTGCGGGAACTCGCGGCACGCCTGGACGGCATCGCGGGTCCGTGCGACACGGTGGCCCGCCTGGGCAGCGACGAATTCGCCATCCTGCAGCACGAAGTCGGCGAGCTGAAACAGGCAATGGAACTGGCGCAACAGGCGCTGGCGCGCTTTGCCGAGCCCATTTCGGTCCAGGGGCAAGAGCTGCGCCTGACGGCGAGCTGCGGCGTGGCTCTGGCCCCGCTGCATGCGCACGAAGCGCTGGAACTGGTGGGCAACGCCGATCTCGCCTTGGTCAAAGCCAAGGCGGTCGGCCGCGGCCGCATCTCTGTCTTCGCTCCCAACCTGCGCCTGGAGGCCGTGGCGCGGCGCCTCTACGGCATGGAGCTGCACCGCGCGGTCGCCAAAGGCGAATTCCAGCTCTTCTATCAGCCGCAGATCAATCTGGCGACGGGCGCACTGACGGGCGCCGAGGCGCTGCTGCGGTGGCGCCATCCCCAACTGGGTCTGCTGGCGCCGGGCGTCTTCCTGCCGTCGCTGGAAGGCGGGCCCTTGGCGGGCACGGTCGGGTCATGGGTGCTGAATGAAGCGTGCAGTCAGGCCGCCTTCTGGCGACGCAGCGGCCTGCACGACTTTCGCATCGCCGTGAACCTTTTTGGCGTGCAATTCCGCGAGGGCGACCTGGCGGCCGAAGTTGCGCAAACACTCGCACGGCACGGCCTGCCGGCCGAGGCGCTGGAACTGGAGATCACCGAGAACATCGTGCTGAACAGCGACGACACGGTCTTGGAAACGCTGCAGCGCCTGCGCGCCCAAGGCGTGGGCATTTCATTCGACGACTTCGGCACGGGGTATGCCTCGCTGAGCCTTTTGAAGACCCATCCGATCACGCGCATCAAGATCGATCGATCGTTCGTGAGCGGGATACTGGAATCGAACCAGGACGCCACGGTGGTCCGGGCCATTCTGGATGTGGCGCGCAGCTTTGACCTGAACACCATCGCCGAAGGCATCGAAACGGATGCGCAACGCGAACGGCTGCAGGCCGAGCATTGCGAAGAAGGTCAGGGGTATCTGTTCGGAAAGCCGATGGCGGCGCAGCAGTTTGCGCAGACGTTCGGGATCGAGACGGCGCTGCGGATCATGGCTTGAAAGCCGTCGCGGCGTTATTCCCTTTCCCAGACCAGATTTTCATTGGACAGCGTGTCCTCGCCATCCCAGCGGTACGCCACCAGCGGACCGCCGGCTGCGGCCGACCAGTCCAGGCAGGCGAGCTTCCCGCTCTCGATCTTGGGCTTTCCCTTGAACCAATGGTGGCCGATGAACACGGGCGCGCCGGTGATGGGCGTCCGGTTGAAGCCCTCGGGCAATGCCAAGCCGCGGATCTGCTCTTCCTGGCCGGCCGGCACCAAAGCGACCTCATGCAGGGCACCGGCCCAATCGCGCCAATTGGCAAGGCGCACGTGGTGATGGCGGTGCCCTTCCTTGTCCTCGATGTAGCGGCCGTCAGGCAATGCCAATTCCATTCCCGACGTGAGCAGCTTCCTGGCTTGCTCCAGATCCGAGCCCTTTTGATGCGTGGCCACCAGCATGGCGTCATCCAATGACTTGCCAGCCCCCCAACCCGCCTCGGTCAACGCTTTGACGGCACGGTCGTCCCAGCACGCATGCGCAACGCGAATGCCGCCCAAGTCCATGCAGGGCGGCAATTGGCGAAACCAGGCAACCCAGGCGGCATGCTCGGGGCTGCCTTCACCTATCTGATCGATGAAGGCGCCGTGCTGCTTGCGGTTCTTCCGGCACGTCGCCGAGTCGCCGCGATTGGGCCGCAGGAACTCGCCGGGATGGTGAGGGTCTTCGACGGCATAGCCGATGGCATTGAATTCGTGGTTGCCCATGACGCACAGCGCCTGGCCGTCATCCATCATGGCGCGGACGATTTCCAGGACACGTCGCTGCCCGGCGCCGCGATCCACCAGATCGCCCAGGAATATTGCCTGCCGGCCTTGGGGGGCTTTGTAGCCTTTGCCCGCCGGCACATAGCCGAGACAACGCAGCAGCCCCTCAAGCTTCAGGTCTTCGCCGTGGATGTCGCCGATGATGTCGTACATGCGTCTTCCTTCCTGCAATCCCCCTGCCGGCTTGCGAGATGCGGCTCGCAAGCTGAGGAGATGAAACCGGAGTACGTTA
Source organism: Achromobacter sp. UBA4530 (assembly GCF_002388205.1). NCBI lineage: Bacteria > Pseudomonadati > Pseudomonadota > Betaproteobacteria > Burkholderiales > Alcaligenaceae > Achromobacter > Achromobacter sp. UBA4530. Next base: position 27,698 of record NZ_DGMA01000037.1, read on the forward strand.
GCATTGCGGCCAAAATTCCCACAAAGCAAAAAGCCCACCGTTTCCGGTGGGCTTAGCGCTGGGGTACTGCTGGGGTTACTGCTGCAGTTACTGCTAGAAGTACCGCCAAAGAATTCTGGTGGGCTGTGAGTGGCTCGAACACTCGACCTACGGATTAAGAGTCCGCTGCTCTACCAACTGAGCTAACAGCCCTGCAAGTCACTCACTTTGATCTGCTGCTGCGCTAAGCGCTGTAGCGTTTCGTTATGTGTGTGCTGCGAAGAAGAAAGATTATATGGGGCTTTTTTTGTTTGTGCAAGTCGGGTGGCGAAAAAGTTTTGAAGACATCCACTTTTAGGCCGCGTACCCGCCATCGACGGCCAAGCTCGCGCCCGTGACATAGCGCCCTTCCGGTCCTGCCAAGAATGCGACCATCCCCGCAATGTCACGCGCTTCCCCGTAGTGCGGCAAAGACAATACGGCAATCAGATCAGCCGCGCGGTCTCCGTCGGCCGGGTTCATATCAGTGTCGATGGGGCCCGGGTGTACGACGTTCACCGTGATACCGCGCGGCCCCAGATCGCGCGCCAGGCCTTGCGTCAGTCCGACCAACGCGGACTTGCTGGCGGCATACAGCGCAACACCCGCGCGGCCCGCGCGTGGGGCCAGGCAACTGCCGATGTTGATGATGCGGCCGCCATCCGGCATCGAGCCCTGCGCCGTCTGGATGACGACGAAAGGCGCGCGCACATTGATGTCCATCGTCCGCTCGTAGTCGTCCAGGCTGGTGTCCGCGACATGCCCGGCCAGAAAAATGCCGGCGTTGTTGACCAGCACGTCGACAGGACCAAGTTCACGGATCGCATCTTCGACGGCGCGCTTGACCGCGGCGGCGTCCGCGGAATCGGCCTGGATGGCTATCGCGCGACGGCCCTGCGCCGTCAGCTCCTGCGCCAGCGCCCGGGCGGGCTCGGCGGACGATGCGCTGACATAGGTGAAGGCCACATTCGCGCCGTCGGCGGCGAGGCGTCGAACAATGGCGGCGCCGATGCCTCGGCTGCCGCCCGTGACGAACGCCACTTTTCCGTTCAAGTTCTGCATGGGAAACCTCGTTTTGTAGTGATCGGTACAAATATCATCGCCGCGCGCTTGCGGCACGGTCAACAATTTTTTATCGATCAACACAAAATACGCGACGCGAGTAAAATCGCGGGCATGGCTGAACGTGGGCGCCCGCGGAACTTCGATCGTGCCCAGGCCTTGCAAAAGGCCATGGAAGTTTTTTGGTCGAAGGGATATGAAGGGGCATCGCTGACCGATCTGACGGAAGCGATGGGTATCAACTCGCCCAGCCTCTACGGCGCCTTTGGGTCCAAGGAAGGTCTTTTCCGCGAAGCCGTCGAGCTCTACCGCGAGACCGAGGGCGGCTCGGCGCGTCGCGCGCTGCTGGCGGCGCCGACGGCGCGCGACGCGGTGCAGGCCATGCTGCTGGCATCGGCCGAACGTTTCACCGCCCCGGGCTTGCCGCCTGGCTGCATGATCGTGCTGGGCGCACCCGCCGGTTGCGACAACCAGCCTGGCGTGGGGAACTTCCTGGGAGACAACCGGCGCGAGATGCAAAGCCGCATCCTCGCTCGTCTGAACGCAGGCGCCGCGCAAGGCGAATTGCCCGCCGGCGCGGACTTGAAGGGGCTGGCCGCGTTCTACACGACGGTGCTGCATGGCATGTCCATCCAGGCGCGCGACGGCGCCAGCCGCAAGACCTTGCAGGCGGTGGCCCGGCAGGCGATGCGCGCGTGGGACGCCCTGATCTGCGACGCCCCGCCGCCGTCCGGCGTGCCACCGGGCCGCGCCCGCAACTGACGGATGCCGTCATGTTCCGCGTCGACCTGCGGCGTCTCATCCTGTGGATCAGCCTGCTGTCGGTCGTCGTGGTGCTTGCGGGCGGCCTGCATGCCAGCTATCTGGTGCAGCGCGATCTGCTGCTGCGCAATGCCATGGACACGAACCGCATCTATGCGTCCAAGCTGGCGCTGACCACCGATGCGCTGCTGAACGACATTCGCCGTTATCTCGCCTACAGCGCCGACGAGCTGGCCGGCATGGAAAGCCGTCCCGAAAGCATGGCCGAGGAAACGCGCCGGCAGGAGCAGCAGCTGGGGCTTTTCAATTCCAGCTTTGTCTCATCACCTCAAGGCAAGGTGCTGGCGGTGTCGCCGTCGTATCCGCAATTGCTGGGACATCAGTTGGTCAGCGACGCGGTCAAGCAGGCGCTTGCCGCCCGGCAGCCGACGATCAGCGAGCCGTTTCAGGCCAGCAACGGCCGCTGGCAGATCCTTTACACCCAGCCGATTTTTTCCCGCGATTTTCGCTATCTCGGCTTCATCGCCGGCTCGCTTTACCTGCACGAGGACAACGTGCTGGATCGTCTGCTGGACCAGCATTTCTACCGCGACGATTCCTTTCTCTACGTCATCGACCGCAAGGGCACGCTGATCTATCACCCCAACAGCGCGCAGCTTGGCAAGCCGGCCCCCGACAACGAAGCCTTTGCCTCGGCGCGGCCTGGCGAGACCGGCGAGCGGCGCTTCATCGACAACGAAGGCCGCGACATGCTGGCCGGGTTTGCGCCCGTGCCCAGCACCGGCTGGAGCATCATCGCGCAGCGGCCGGTGGACAGCACGCTTGCCCCGCTTTCGGACCTGTTGATGGCGACCGCCCGCAACACCCTGCCCTTGCTGCTGCTATCGGTAGCGCTGATCTGGCTGTTGTCGCGCTGGATCGCACGCCCATTGGGGCAGATGGCCAGCATTGCCAAGCGCATGCAGGACCCCGATTCCGCGGACCGTATCCGTGCCGTGCGCTCGTGGTATTTCGAGGCCGCGCAACTGCGGCGCGCGCTGCTGATGGGACTGGCGTCGTTTCATCACAAGCTCAGCGACCTGCGCCGCGAAAACACGACCGACACGCTGACCGGCTTGCTGAACCGCCGTGGCATGGATGAGGCGCTGGCGCTGCTGGGCGCCGAAGGCACGCCGGTCGCCATCGTGGCGATCGACATCGATCACTTCAAGCGCATCAATGATCGTTATGGTCACGCGGCGGGCGATCAGGCCTTGCAGGCGCTGGCCGGCGTGATGCGCGAGGGATCGCGCAGCGGTGATGTGCTGACGCGGCCGGGCGGCGAAGAATTCGTGATGCTGCTGCCGGGCGCCAGCATGTCGGCGGCCATCGCGATTGCGCAGCGGCTGCGCGCGCGGCTTGCGACGCCGGCGGCGACGCCGCTACCCGCCCCCCTCACCATCTCGGCCGGCGTGGCGCATTATCCGGAACAGGGCGCGACGCTGGAGGCGGTATTCGAGCGCGCCGACCAGGCGCTCTACTACGCCAAGAACCATGGCCGCAATGTGGTGTGCGCGGCCGACGAAGCCGCGCCGGATGGCTTTCGACTGATGCCCGGGGGCTGACCTTCACGCGCCGTGGCGGGACGGGGACATCTGCGGTCACGCCGGCCCGCATATTCCTGTCACCTGGGCGGAACTGGCGCATTCGCCGGCACGCGCCCGCTTACTTCTTGGCCGGCGCCGGCGCCTTGGGCGGCTTGCGCATCTGCTCCAGCAGCGGGCCGCACGCATTCTCGTCATTGGCGCTGGGCGCGATCAGCGCCAGCAGCCCGGCCGCCGGCGTCAGCAGCACGCCGAGCGCCACCATGCCCGCGCCGCGCGCCGCCAGCGGGGCAACATGCACGCCTACATCGGGCGATCCGAACGTCCCGCGCACATACAACGGCGAGCGCAGCGAGAAGATGCGGAACCCCTTGCTGTCGGGATCGATGTCCAGGTCCATGGTCTCGTCCTTGAAGTTGGCCGAGCCGGTGATGGTGATCAGCGCGTTGTCCGTGTCGAAAACGAAGATGCGCGGCGTCATCACGCCGTTCTTCAATTCCAGGTCCGCCGCGCCGCAGTTGATCTTCACTTCGTCGTCGCCGAACAGCTTGGAGACCACGTAATTGGCGACGTTCAGACCGGCAAGCTCCATGAGGCTGCGGCTGATCACGCCGTCGTTGACCAGCATCTTGACGTCGCCATTCGCCGAGCCCAGCAATGCCGCCACGGAGTTGCCGGTGCCGCTGATCGCGAGGTCGCCGTTCAGCTCGCCCAGCGTCTTCTGCATGGCTTCCGCCGACGGAAAGAGTTGCTTGAGCTGCAGGCGGCGCGCTTGCATATCGATACGGCCGGTGAGCGGCGCGCGCGAGCCGTCAAGGCGCGCAGTGGCGTTCATGGTGCCGCCCGCCATGCCGAAGCGCAGCGGATCCAGCGTGAGTTTGCCGTCCTGCAGGATGACATGCACCGACAGCTTGGACAGCGGCAGCTTGCTGTCATGGACGATCCGGGCGGCGTCCAGCGAGACATCCGCGTCCATGTCGCGCCAGCGGTCCGTACGGAACTCTTGCGTGGGCAGAACCTTGCCGCCCTTCGGCTTAGCGGGCGCGTCCTTGGATTTATCCACGGCCGACTTCGGCCCGCCGCCCGACTGCACGCCGATCAGCGGACCCAGGTCGGCCATTTGCAGAAGCTTGGACGACAGCTTGCCGGTCAGCTTGGGCCTGGGCGCGCCCAGCGCGAACGTGATATCGCCGTGCAGGTCGCTGTCGCCGACCTTGCCGTTGAAGTTCTTGTAGTCGAAGACCGCGCCCCCGGGATTCTGCAGCTTGGCCACCAGATGGCCGTCGGTGCTGTAGGGCGGCGTGTCGGGCAGCGTCACGCCGGTCAACGGATAGAGCTGCGCCATGGACGAGCCGGACAGTTTCAGGTGCAGGTCCAGCGCGCCCAGATTCACAGGATCGGTCAGCGTGCCCGCGACCGATGCGCGCGTGCCGCCGATGGACACGTCGGCCTGCAAGGGGAACGGCTGCTTGGGGTCCTTCATGGCCAGCATGCCGCCGACCTTGCCTTCGCCCTTGGTGGTCAGCCCCTTGTACTTGCCGTCGACCTTCCAGCCGAACACGTAATCGCGCGGCGCCGGGGCCGTGCCGTCCTCGGGCACAAACGACTTACCCGTCACGTCGGCAAACGGCACGGGCTTGCCCAGCGGATCGACCAGCACCGTCAGGTCGGCCTTGAGCATTTCGTCGGCATAGCCGACGCGGCCCTTGTCGAATCCGATCTCGTTGATGTCCAGCACCCAGGGCGAGGGCTCGCCCGATTCCGGCAGGGTGAAGACCCAATTGGCGCGGCCGTCGGCCAGCCGTTCCAGGTCGGCGGCCGGCTCCGTCAATTGAATATGCCGAATGACGACGTGCTGAGCCAGCAGCGGCAAGGGCGACAGGCTGAATTCCGCGCGCTTGAGCGTGGCGAAATGCGGCGCCTTGCCCCACTCCGTGTTGGCGATCGTGATGTCGTTGGCGACCACGCGCGGCCAGGGCACCCAGGACCGCAAGCCGCTTTCGCCGGGCTCGCGCTGCCATCGCACGCTCAGGTCGCCGTTGATTGCAAAGGGGCGCCCCATGGCGGCGGTGGCCCGTTCGTTGATCATGGGCTTGGCGCGGTTCCAGTCGAAAGTGGCGATCACGATGATCAATACCGCCACCAGCAGGGCAATGCCCCCTACAATCCCGATCGCTATTTTTCTTGTGCGCGTCATGGTTACTATCCTTGGCTTGGCTGCCGGCCGCACACCGCTGGCCGGACTTGCTACCCCAGGGTATCGCGGCCTGTTGCGGCGGTCGGACGGAACGACGCCATAATGTGTGCGGATTTTTCCGGACGGTCGCGCCGGGCAGTCATGTCAACGGCACGAACGTCCGCGGCGTTGCGCAGCAAGTGCTGTGCCCGGGCGCCGGCGCCGCCGTTACAAACAGAGACCACTAGGGCGACCGAAGAACTGCCTTATCGGACGCCCTCACAGAATTTTTGACCCCGGCGCGGTTCCAATGCCAAATGACCGAATCCGCCCGCGCCGGGTGGTGAAGCAGGACAACCTGGAGGCCCGATGCGGCATTCAACCTTGATTTTCGTGTTGGCGGCGTTCGCGCTGCTGACGCTCAGCCGTCTGGCGCTTGCGCTGTGGCAATGGCAGCGCGTGCGCAATGCCGGCGGTCTCGCGCCCTTGCTGCTGCGGGGACTGCGCATCGACGCGCATCAGATTGCGGTGCTGGCGGCGCTGCCGGCCGTCCTGTCGCCGCTTTTCGGTCACATTCCCTTGGCGGCAAACCTGGCCGCCGGCTGGTATCTGGTGGCGTTCGTGCTGCTGGCGTTCCTGGAAGTGGCGACGCCGCCCTTCATCATCGAATACGACTCCCGCCCCAACCGCCTGTTTGTCGAATACCTGAAGCATCCGCGCGAGGTTTCCGGAATGCTGTGGCGCGGTTACAAGGGCGCGCTGCTGGGCGGGCTGGGCGCGCTGGCGCTCATCGGCTGGGCCGCCTGGACCTTGCTGGGCCACGCGCGTCCCGACGCGCCTCTGACGTGGTGGCAGATGCCGCTTGCCAGCGTGGCGATCCTGGCCGTGGTGATCCTGGCCATCCGCGGCACGCTGAGCCACCGTCCGATCAACCCGTCTTCGGTGGCCTATAGCTCCGACGGGATGCTCAATACCCTGGCGTTGAACTCGCTGTACAACGTGTTCTACGCGGTCTACAGCATGAAGAACGAAAAGTCGGCCTCCGCCGTGTATGGCGGCATGGACGACGACAAGATGCACGCCCTGGTGCTGGCGCAGTCCGGACTGCCGTATCCGCCGCCGAACCCCGATTACCCCAGCCTGCACCGCCAGCCGGCCACCCGCAAGACGCACCGCCCGCTCAACCTGGTCATCATTCTTGAAGAAAGCCTGGGCGCGCAGTACAGCGCAGCGCTGGGCGGCGCCAACCTGACGCCGGAACTGGATGCGCTGGCGCGCGACGCCTGGTCCTTCACGCGCGCCTACGCCACCGGCACCCGTTCGGTGCGCGGCCTGGAGGCCGTGACCACCGGCTTTCTTCCCACCCCCGCGCAGGCGGTGCTGAAGCTGCCGCGCTCGCAGCGCGGGTTCTTCTCGCTGGCGGATCTGCTGGGACGCCACGGTTATCACTCGCGCTTCATCTATGGCGGCGAGTCGCACTTCGACAACATGAAGGGCTTCTTCCTGGGCAACGGTTTCAAGCAGATTGTCGACCGGGCCGATTTTGTCGACCCGGCATTCGTCGGCACCTGGGGGGCCTCGGACGAGGACATGTTCAACCAGCTGGACCGCCTGCTGCGCGAGGACGGCGACCTGCCTACCTTCACCCTGGCGTTCAGCGTGTCCAACCACACGCCGTGGGAGTATCCGGCGGGCCGCATCGAGACCGAAGGCAACCCCGCCACGGTCGAGAACACGGTGCGCTATGCCGACTGGGCGCTGGGCCGGTTCTTCGAGAAGGCCAAGGCGTCGCCGTACTGGGAGAACACCGTCTTCCTGGTGGCGGCGGACCACGATTCGCGGGTGTTCGGCGCCAGCCTGGTGCCGGTGCGCCACTTTCATATCCCGGCCGTGATCCTGGGCGCCGGCATCGAGGCGCGGCGCGACGACCGCCTGGTCAGCCAGATCGACCTGCCGCCGACGCTGCTGTCGCTGATCGGCGTGGATACCGAGCATCCGATGATCGGGCACGACCTTACGCGCAGCACGCCGGGACGCGCGATCATGCAGTACGACAGCACCTACGGCTATCTGAAGGGCGACGATCTGCTGGTGCTGGCGCCCAACAAGACGGCGGTGCAATACCGCTACACCGCGCCCGAGGACTACGCCCCCGCGCCGCTGAACCCCGAACTGGCGACCGAGGCGCTGGCGCACGCGTTGTGGCCAAGCTGGGCTTACCGCGAGGGGCGTTACAGCCTGCCGGGGCAGGCGCCGGTACAGACCGGGCAGGAGAACGGCCGCGCCGCCTGACGCGGGCCGTTCAGTACAAGGCGTCAGCCGGCTGGCCGCTCGGGCGGACGCACGGGCGGACGCACAAACGGCCGCACAAACGCCTTGCGCTTTTTCTCGATGATCGCGTGGCAATGGCAGCCCGGGCTGTGGTCATTGACCATGCCCACGGACTGCATGAAGGCGTAGACCGTGGTGGGCCCCACGAATTTCCAGCCCAGCTTCTTGAGCGCCTTGGACAGGGCTTCGGACTGTTCCGACGTTGAGGCGCCGTAGGTGGACCCCTTGGCGGGCGGCGCTTCGAAGCGCCAGAAATACGCGGCCAACGATCCTTCGCGGTCGATCATTTCCAGTGCCCGGGCCGCGTTGTTGATCATGGCTTCGATCTTGCCGCGATGGCGCACGATGCCCGCATCCGCCAGCAGCGCCTGGACTTCCGGTTCGCCAAAGGTTGCGAGCCTGGCAGGATCGAAGTTGGCGAAACCGCGGCGGAAGGCCTCGCGCTTGTTCAGGATGGTGCGCCAGCTGAGGCCGGACTGGAAACCTTCCAGGCAGAGTTGTTCGAACAGCGCGCGATCGTCGCCTTCGGGGCGGCCCCATTCGGTGTCGTGATAGGCCATGTATTCGGCCGACGTGTCCACCCAGCCGCAACGGGCCAGGCCATCTGGAAAATCGGTTTTTGCGGACAAGAAAGCGCTCCTCGGGACTGACAGGGTACCGATGCTACTCCTGCAATGTCCCTGAAAAAAGTCGTAGCGGCCGCAACGCAAATCCAGATAATATTTCCGGCCTTCGGACCTACGCCCATGTCCCTGCCACTGACCTCGCTCGTCTCGTTTGTCTCGCCCGCGGTACTGGCCGGCGACGACCCGTCCGCCAATCCCTGCCTGGACTGCGGTGCCTGCTGCGCGCACTTTCGCGTGTCGTTTTACGTGGGGGAACTGGCCGGCGAAAACGGCGGCCACGTGCCGCTGGACCTGGTCACCCAGATGAGCCCGCTGCGCGCCTGCATGAAGGGCACGGAAATGGGCGGCGGACGCTGCATTTCACTGCGCGGCGAGCTGGGCAAGCCCGGCATCCACTGCGACATCTACGAGAGCCGGCCCACGCCGTGCCGCGAGTTCGACATCTGGATGCCGGACGGCTCGCCCAATCCGGATTGCCAGCGCCTGCGGCTGTCGCTCGGCTTGACGCCGGTACCGCCCCGGCCGGACGCGGAAAACGACCCGGAAGGCCCGTTGCATCCGGACCAGCCTGCCGCCGCCTGACTGCGCTGCCCCCGACTGCGCTGCCCCCGACTGCGTGGCCCCCTGACTGCGCTGCTCCCTGACTGCGTGGCACGCCTGACCGCGTTCAACCCCTAACCGCGATCCGCCAGATACCGCGTCGGCGTCATGCCGAACGCCGTGCGGAAGCTTCCAATGAACGCGCTGGTGCTTTCATACCCGACCGACAACGCGGCCTGGGTGACCGATCCGCCCCTGAACAGCATTTCCAGCGCCCGCAGCAGCCGGGCCTGCTGGCGCCACTGCCCCAGCGTGACGCCGGTCTCCTGACGAAAACGGCGCATCAACGTGCGCGACGACATATTCAGCCGCTGCGCCCATTCCTCAATGCCCGCCGTATCGTCCGGCGTGTCCAGCAGCGTGTTGGCCAGATCCTGCAGGCGCGGATCGGCCGGCATCGGCAGCGGCGCGGTGGCATCGGATGTGCGCTGCCGCAGTTCCTCCAGCAGCACGTCGAACAACTGCGCGTGGTAAGACGGCGTCGCATCCTGCCACATGCCTTCCGTAAAACGTTCGACCAGCGCCTCGATCAGCCGGGAAGACGGCCACGCCCGGCAGTTCGCCGGCAGGCGCCCGCAGATGTCCGGATGCACGTGCAGGAATGACCCGCGCGCCTCGCCAAACCAGCGCGCCCCGTGCTGCACGCCGGGCGGAATCCACCCCAGGCTGCCGGGCAGCACCGTCAGCACGCGCTCGCCGGACTGCACCATCACCAGCCCTTCGTGGACCAGCACCAGCATGCCCTCGGCGTGGGTGTGCGCAGGCACGGAAATGCCCTTGGACTCCCGCCGCCTGCGCAGGCTGAACGGCGTCAGCAGGACGTCGGGCATAGAGGAAGCGGCAGCCGCTTGAAGCATGGTTGGCAGGTTTGAGGTACAGGTTGACGGGTTCCCGTTAGCGGGTCCATTTGAAAATGTACATCATTCTCATCAACCGGGTATCAGCCCCCCTGATGGAGAATCGACATGGACCACACACGGCTGCGCGACGCCGGCATCAAAGCCACTTTCCCGCAGATGAAGATCCTGGACATCTTCTACCGCCACGCAGACCAGCACATGAGCGCCGCGGATATCTACCGCCGCCTCATCTCGGATCACAGCAATATCGGCCTGGCCACGGTTTACCGGGTGATCACGCAACTTGAGCACGCCGGACTGCTCAAACGCACCCAGCTCGATACGCACACCAATGTGTTCGAACTGAGCGACAAGGGCCATCACGACCACCTGGTCTGCACGCGTTGCGGGCAGATCCGGGAGTCCAGCGATCCCGCCATGGCCCAACTGGTCAGGAAGATCGCGCGGCGCAGCGGGTTCGAGCTGGATTCCTACAGCCTGGTGCTATACGGCAGCTGCGGCTGCGCCAAGGACGATCCCGCCCTGCCCCACGGAGCCTTCGAATGAACCACGATCAGTTTTTCTTCCACGACCTGTCGCAATTTCCCATCGTGACCGCCCGCCATGGCGGCGCGCCGCTGGGCTATTCGGCCTCATGGATTCGCGAGATGGAGCTGCTGGTGGACAACCCGCGCAGCTTCGTCATGGTGGTGCCCGATACCCGCCACGAGGCCGCGCACGAGGACCACAAGGCGATGATCGAATGGCAGACTGCCAACATGCCGCGACTGCGGGCACGCTGCCGGGCATTCATCGCCGTCGAGCGCGATACCGACGCGCTGGACAAGCTGCGCAAGCGCGGCGAAAAGATGGCCCGCGCCTTCGGCCTGCCGTTCCTGGCGGTCGCGACGCCGGGCGAAGCGGTCCAATGCGCCCGCGAACTGCTCGGGCAGGCGGGCCCGGGCGGCTTCAACGTCGATTAAGGGGCCGGATCGCGATTTAAGACTGGGCGTGCGCGGCCGTTGTTCAATGACAGGCGCCGCCATCCGCGCGGCCGCCTTCGAACAATTCGCACCGGCCGCCCGACGCATGAACCACGCCCTCGCCTGTCTGTTTTGCCAATCGACGCTCGCGCAGGGCGCGCCGCTGCTCGAACAGAACGGCGCGGCCATCTGCAAAACCTGTGTGGACCAGTTCGCCATCCGCTTCGCCGAGCGCGCGTGGGCGATGGCCGCCACGCCGCAAGAGCAGCTGGACGTGCTGCTGGACGAAAGCAGCCGCGCGCTGGCGCAGAGCGAAACGCTGGCCGAGCGGGCGCGGTGCTGCGGTCTCAGTCTGAACGACCTGTCGGCGGCGCTGCCCGCGCGCACGCTGTCCTGAGCGTTCGCCCATCAGAAAGACCCCAGCGCGCTGCCCAGCGCAATGACGGCGGCCAGCCCGATGATGGGTCCCACGATGCCCACCACGACGATGTTCATGTAGCCCTCGCGGTGCGTTGACCCGCACACCGCCAGCAGCGTCACCACGGCGCCGTTGTGCGGCAGGCTGTCCAGCGTGCCCGCGCCGATCACCGACACGCGGTGCATCAGCGCCGGATCGATGCCCAGCGTCTGGGCCAGCTCCATGTATGTCGCGGCCAGCGATTGCAGGGCGATCGTCAGGCCCCCCGACGCCGACCCCGTCAAGGCCGCCAGCACGTTGGTCGCCACGGCCAGCGACACCAGCGGCCCGCCCTCGATCGACAGCACCCAATCGCGCACCGCCGCGAACGACGGCAGCGACGCGACCACCGCGCCGAAACCCACCAGGCTTGCCACGCTAAGCAGGGGCAGCGCCGACGCGTTCACGCCCGCGTCCATGGTGTCGCGCAGCGACGGCAGGCGCCGGAAGTTCAACACCACCAGCACGGCAATCGCGGCCAACAGCGCGGTGATCACCGACCAGACCCCACCCACCGCGGCCAGGCTGGTGCCGCCCCAGCGCGCCTCGGCCAGCCAGGCGGTGTCCATGCGCGGCAGGACCACCAGCGTCATGAACAGGTTGACCAGGATGACGACCACGAGCGGCGTCGCGGCCACCAGCGTGGACGGCGCGTCGGGGCTGCGCTGGCCGTGGTGCATTTCGGCCGGATCGAACTCGCGCGCGACCGTGGCGCGCTCGCGCACCAGGACATCGTCAGACACGTCGGCGGCCATGCCCGCGGGCGCCACATAGCCCTCGCCCGCGCGCCGGGCTGACGCTTCCGCCCGGCTCAGCCACCACAGTCCGAAACCCAGCATGATCGCGCTGGCGATAATGCCCAGTCCGGGCGCGGCGAACGGCGTGGTCGCAAAGAACGGCATGGGAATCGCGTTCTGCACGGCGGGCGTACCAGGCAAAGCGGACATCGTGAAGGTGGATGTGCCGAGCAGGATGGCCGCGGGCATCAGGCGCACCGGAATCCCGGCCGACTTGAAAAGCGCGTGCGCCATGGGCGCCAGCACGAAAAACGCCACGAACAGGCTGACGCCGCCGTAGGTGACGATGGCGCCGGCCAGCACCACCGCCAGGATCGCGCGCCGCGCGCCGAGCTTGCGCGTCATCGCGTCGGCAATCGCGGTGACCGACCCGCTGTCGGCCATCAGCTTGCCAAACAGCGCCCCCAGCAGGAACAACGGAAAGAACTGGGCCACGAATCCAGCCGCGCCGCCCATGAACGTCTGCGTCCAATGCGCCAGCAGCGGCTCTCCCGCCGCGGCCGCCGTCACCATGGCCGCCGCCGGCGCCAGCAGCAGGATGCTCCAGCCGCGGTAGGCCAGCCCGATCAGTAATACCAGCGCGAGCAGGATGCCGAAGAGTCCCATGGTCAGACCTCGCCCAGCAGTTCGTCGATGTCCAGTGACGACCGCTTGCCCAGGTCATCGCCATGTTCGGTCAGGAAGCGGTCGGCGGCCTTCCTGCCCTCGTCGCGCAGCATGCACAGGAATGGCCATTCGGCGTTGAGCTTGGAGGAATAGCCCAGTTCCACCATCAGATCGGACGAGACGCGATGGATGCGCATGTCCGCCCACATCCTGCCCTCGCCATTGCCGGGGTCGGCCACCTGCCGCAGCAGCGCAATCATGCGCAGCTCTTTCAGCAGCGACGCGTTGAACGTGACTTCGTTCAGCCGGTTCATGATCTCGCGGGCGCTGCTGGGCAACCCGGGGCGTTCGACCGGATTGATCTGCACCAGGATCGTGTCGTGCGACTGGCAGTCCTGCACCAGCGGCGTGATCGTGGGATTACCGCTGTAGCCGCCGTCCCAATACGGGTCGCCGTCGATCATCACCGCCCGGAACATGGTCGGCAGGCATGCCGAAGCCAGCAGCACGTCGGCATTCACCTCGGCATTCTTGAACACCCGGCCGCGCCCAGTGCGCGCATTGGTCGCCGTGATGAACAGATGGATGGGCGCGCGCGCCAGTTCGTCGAAATCGATGACTTCCTGCAGGATGGCGGCCAGCGGATTGGCCGCAGCGCTGAGGTCATAGGGCGAAAACACCCGCGACGCCAGGTCGAAGGCGATGAACATGGGCGAATGATCCAGCGACCAGGAACCCATCAGTATGTCGAGCGGACTGCGGCGAAAAGGGCTGTAGCGCGCGGCGTCGGACACGCGGCGCCAGAAGTCTTCCAGCGCCGCACGGGCGCCGTCGGCGCCGCCCCGTGCATGCCCCAGCACCAGCACCGCGGCATTCATGGCGCCGGCAGAGGTGCCCGAGATGCCGTCAATGCCAAGCCAGGATTCTTCGAGCAGCCGGTCCAGCACGCCCCAGGTGAATGCGCCGTGGGCGCCGCCGCCCTGCAGCGCCAGGTCGATCAACAGGGGATCGCGGTCAGTCGGCGACGCTTTGGATCGGGCCACGGCGGTACTCCTTGCGGGAGGCTGGGGGGTGAGCGGGCGATCAAATGATTGCGATATGAACCATGTTGCGGCGCACATATCGTTCGGCAGTTATACGCGATGGCTTTGAAAAACGAAAGACATCACGGGCGGCCGCGCGTCATCTACGACCAAAGACCGATGCGTCTGCACCGGGCCGCTGCTACTGTCCGCCTCGAGCAAACCAGCCCCCGGCCTTGAAGGTGCGTGACACACGCGGCTGGATCCGCCCGCGGGGCGCTCAGCCGACGTTGGCGCGGCTTTTTCCGCCGGCATGCAGCAGGAGATAGCAATGGAAAAAATGGAACAGCAGGTTCAGCAAGGCAACGCGGAGTTCCGCATCGAAGCGATGACCGCCGACGAGATCAACCAGGTCAGCGGCGGAATCGGCCCGAACCGCTCCACGGGCGCTTCGTCCTACAACCCGCACGCCCAGCTCTCCACGAAGCCCAATGTTCAAATGCCCAGCACGGCAAGTGTCAGACAGGTTTTCTTGAGCTGAACTGACTGACGAGCATTGCGGGGGCCGTCCGAGCCCGGACAGTCCCCGCAGCGCGAAGCCTCTCAGGTTCCCGATCCGTGCCGCTCTACCGCGACCAAGCGCTCGCCGCGCAACGCATCTCCGGCCTGGGCGACATCGTCCTGATCCGGCCGGTGTCCTTCGCCCTTGCGACGACCGTCCTGGCGGGCTTCGTGCTGGCCGTCTGCCTGTTCCTGGCGTTCGGCACCTATACCAAGCGCGCGACCGTCAGCGGCCAACTTGCCCCGAACGCGGGACTGCTCAAGCTGTACGTGCCGCAACCGGGCATCGTGCTCGAGCGCCGCGTGCAGGAAGGCCAGCACGTGGCCGCCGGTGAGGTGCTGTATGTCGTATCGGGCGACCAGCAAAGCGCGTTGGGCGACACGCATCAGGCGATCAGCATGCAGATACGGCAGCGCCACGACAGTTTGCACGAGGCCCGGCAAAAGACGGCCCTGCTGCAGCAAGGCGAAGTCGGCACCCAGGCCACCGCCATCGCCAGCCTGAAGGCGCAGCTTGCCGCCATGGACCAGCAGATCGCCGGCCAGCGCGAACGCATCAAGCTCGCGCAGGATAGCGCCCAGCGCTATCGGCAACTGATGGATAAAGGTTATCTGTCGCCCGAGGAAACCGACCAGAAGCGCGCTGAACTCCTAGACCAGCGCAACCTGCTGCAAGCGCTGCAGCGCGACCGCATCGGGCTGGCAACCACCCTTGCGACACACGAACAGTCGCTGGCCGAGCTGACGCTGCGCCATCAGAACCAGCTGGCGCAACTGGACCGGGAATTGTCCGCCGTGGCGGTCGAACTGACCCAGAACGAGGCGCGGCGCCAGATCGTCCTGACCGCGCCCCATGCGGGCGTGGTCACGGCCGCCACCGCCGATCCCGGCCAGGCGGTCGACAGCCGCCGGCCAATTGCCACAATTGTTCCGGACGGCGCGAAGCTGCTGGCCGAACTGCTGGCGCCCAGCCGCGCGGTCGGTTTCGTGGCGCCGGGCGACAAGGTGCTGATCCGTCTGGCCGCCTATCCCTATCAGACGTTTGGCCAGCAGACCGGCATCGTCCAGGACGTGGCGCGCAGCGCCCTGCCCGAATGGCAGCTCGACGACGCCAAGCGCAACACGCCAGACGACGAGGCCGTCTACCGCATCACGGTGGCGATCGAGACGCCCGCCTACGGCCCGCAAGGCCAGGAACTGGCGCTGCGGCCCGGCATGCGGCTGGAGGCCGATTTGCTGCAGCAGACGCGCCGGCTGTACCAGTGGGCGTTCGATCCGGCCATGCGCCTGGCGGAAAAGCTATGAGCGCGCTGGAGCGCCTGGCGCTCGGATTCAAGCGGCGCGTGCCGGGGCTACTGCAGACCGAAGCGGCCGAGTGCGGCCTGGCCTGCGTGGGGATGATTGCGGGCTATCACGGCCACCACCAGAGCCTCGCGGCCCTGCGCGCGCGCTTTCCGGTGTCGATGAAAGGCGCGACGCTCGCCACGCTGATTCAGGTGGCCGGCCAGCTTGGCCTGGCGGCGCGTCCCGTCAAGGCCGGACTGGGCGCCCTCGGCCTCCTGAAGCTGCCCTGCATCCTGCACTGGGAGTTCAATCACTTCGTGGTGCTGACAGCCATCAACGCGCGCTCGGCCACCCTGATCGACCCGGCGAGCGGCGAGCGCACCTGCTCCCTTGCGGCGCTGTCGGCGTCCTACACCGGCGTCGCGCTGGAACTGTGGCCAACGCCGCAGTTCCAGGAGACGCGCGCAAGCGCACCTGTGCGCCTGCGCGAACTCACCGGGCGCATCCGCGGCCTGGGCGGGGCATGCTCGCAGGTGCTGCTGCTGGCGCTGGCCCTCGAGATCCTGACGGTCGTGCAACCCTTCTTCCTGCAGTGGATCGTGGACCACGTGCTGAACACGGGCGACCGCGACCTGTTGACCACCTTGGCGCTGGCCTTCGCCCTGCTGATGGTGATGAAGCAGCTCACCTCGGTGGCGCGCGGCTGGATGCTGATGGTCATGAGCACGACGCTGAACCTGCAATGGCGCACAAACGTCTTCACCCACCTGCTGCGTCTGCCGGTCGCCTGGTTTGAAAAGCGGCACCTGGGCGATGTGGTTTCGCGCTTCGGGGCCGTCGACGAGATCCAGCGCACCTTGACGACCTCATTCCTGGAAGCCGTGCTGGACGGGCTGGTGATGCTCATCACGCTGGTGCTCATGTTCGTCTACAGTCCGCCGCTCGCAGGAATCTCGCTGGGCGCGATGGCGCTTTACGGCATCGTGCGCTGGAGCGGCTATACGCCGCTGCGCAATGCCACCGAGGCGCACATCGTGCACGCGGCCAAGGAGCAAACGCACTTTCTCGAAACGGTGCGCGGGGTGAAGGCGATCAAGCTCTTCCAGCATCAGGACGACCGCCGGTCGCGGTGGCTGTCGCTGCTGGTCAACGAGATCAACGCGGATCTTCGCACGCAGAAGTGGGCGCTGTTCTTTCGCACGTGCAACGGCCTGCTGTTTGGCCTGTCGTCCATCGTCATCCTGTGGCTGGGCGCCAGGCTCGTGCTGGACGGTCAGTTCACCGTCGGCGCCCTGCTCGCCTTCATCGTCTACAAGACATTGTTCGACCAGCGCGTGGCGGCGCTTTTGGACAAGCTGGTCGACGTAAAGATGCTGAGGCTACAGGGCGAGCGCCTGGCCGACATCGTACGCCAGTCGCCCGAACCGATAGAAGACATGCCGCAGGCGGACGACATGCCCGTGCGCCCGCCCGTAATTGAGGTGCGCAACCTGCGCTTTCGCTACAGCCCGCAGGAACCCTACGTGCTCGACGGCGTCAGCTTCAGGATCGAGCCCGGCGAATCCGTCGCCATCACGGGGCCGTCGGGCGGCGGCAAGTCGACGCTCATCAACATCCTGCTCGGCGTCCTGGCGCCGACGGACGGCGACGTGCTGATCGACGGGGTGCCCGCCCGCGGCGCCGGCGCGGCCTGCCTGCGCCGGATGGCGGGCACCGTGTTGCAGGACGACGCGCTCTTTGCCGGGTCCCTCGCCGAGAACATCAGTTTCTTCGATCCGCAGTACAGCCCCGAGCGCGCTGCCCAATGTGCGCAGATCGCCGCAATCCACGACGACATCCGCGCCATGCCGATGGGCTACAACACGCTGGTGGGGGACATGGGCACGGTGCTGTCAGGCGGCCAGAAACAACGGGTGCTGCTGGCGCGCGCGCTGTACAAGCGGCCAGCCGTCCTGTTCCTGGACGAAGCGACCAGCCATCTGGATATCGACCGGGAACGTGCGGTCAACGCCGCGATTGCGGGGCTTGAGATGACGCGCGTGATTGTCGCGCACCGTCCGGACACGATCAGCGCTGCGGAACGCGAAATCGCGCTGGCGGACGGCAAGGTGGTCCGGGACAGCGGCCGGCGCGCATGCGCCGCAGCAAGGGTCGTCCCGGCCTAGACCGGCTTGCCGAACACGCCGCCGCGCCGCGCCACCAGCGTGGCCTGCGTGCGGTTCAGCACCCCAAGCGTGCCCAGGATGGCCGACACGTGCGTCTTGACGGTCTTTTCCGTCATGTTGAGCTGTTCCGAGATTTCCTTGTTGCGCAGGCCATCGCACATCAACCGCAACACCTCGCTCTGGCGCGGCGTCAGCGCGCGCAGCAGCGCCGCCTCGTCCTGCGCGGCGCCGGCACTGCCGGCGGCGGACGCAGCGTGCATGACCCGCGCCGGCGCTTCGTCAATCGCCAGCAGCGCGGCCGCCAGTTCCTGGCAGCTGGCGGACTTGTGCATGAATCCCTGCGCCCCCGCGTCCATGGCGCGGCGCCGGTCCTCGGGATCCTGCGACGCCGACAGCACCAGCACACGCAGTTGCGCCCGCCGCTGCCGCAGGCGCTTGAGCAGATCCGCGCCCGCGATGTCGGGCAGATAGAAATCCATGATGACGTTGCGGATGGCGTCGTGCTGGTCCAGCACCTCCAGCGCCTCCCGCCCGCTGGCCGCCGGGTGGATGGTCACGTCGGGCAGCGCATCGTCAAGCGCCATGACCAGTGCTTCGCGGAACATGGCATGGTCGTCAATCAATAGCACTGCCGTCATTCGGCGTCTCCGGTCAGGGGGTGAACAGGGGCGGCCTGAAGCAGTCCGGCCACGCGCTCGCGCAGTGCCTGGACCTGCACGGGCTTGTGCAGCAGCGGCACCCCGCGGGCGGCGGCCTCGGACAGCCGGGCCGGATCCGTGTCGCCGCTGACCATCAAGGCCGGCAGGTCCGGATCGTTGTATTCCTCGCGCAGCCTTTCAATGACGTGGATGCCCGTCTCGTGGTCGCGCAGGCGGTAGTCGCTGATGATGAGCGCGGGGCTTTCGGCCAACGGCAGCACGCGCTCGAGCAGCGCATTGCCGCTGGTGGCGGCGATGACGCGGCAACCCCAGCTCTCGAACAGCATGGACAGGCCCGCCAGATTCTGCGGATCGTCGTCCACCAGCAGAACCAGCTTGCCCTCCAGGCCGCCGCTGGACGCGGTCACCTGCGGCATGCCGGGCTCCGGGTCACGCACAGGCGGCTCCGACGCTGCACGTTCCGCGATAGGCGCCGTCAGGGCAAAGACGGTGCCGCGCCCCTCCTGCGAGCGCAGCGACAGCTCGTGCCCCAGCAGCCGCGCCGTGCGGCGCACGATGGCCAGCCCCAGTCCCAGGCCTTTGCTGCGATCGCGTTCGGGGTTGCCCAATTGATGGAATTCCCAGAACACGCGTTCCTGCTCCGGCTTCGGAATGCCCGGGCCGTTGTCCCAGACCTGGATCCGCAGCCGCCCGCCGGCGCGCCGGCATCCGATCAGCACTCGCCCGCCCGCCGTGTGCGTGATGGCGTTGCTGATCAGGTTGCGCAGAATGCGTTCAAGCAGGATGGGATCCGAACGCACGCTGACCGCGCAGGCCCGCACCCGCACCGTGATGCCCTTCTCGGCCGCCTGGGGCGCGTATTCCGCCCGTAAGCGCTCAAGCAGCGGCTGCAGGGCGAAGGCCTCGACGCGCGTCTCGATGACGCCGGCATCCAGCCGGGACAGGTTCAAAAGCGCGTCGAACAGCTGGCCCATCGCTGCCATCGCGCTGGCGATGTTGTCGACCAGATAGCGGCCATGCCGCGACAGGCGCTCGTTCGTGAGCAGCCCCAGGAACAGGTTGACCGCGTGCACCGGCTGACGCAGGTCGTGACTGGCTGCGGCAAGGAAGCGCGACTTTTCCAGGTCGCTGCGTTCTGCGGCCGCCTTCTCCTGGCGCACCTGTTCCAACAGCGCCAGGTTTTCATAGCCCAGCCGCAAGGCGTCCAGATGCGTGCGGTTCATGCGGTGGATAAACGCCAGGGTGGCGACCAGATAGGCCAGCCCGCTGGTGACCAGCGCCAGGTGAATGGCGGACGGCTGCGCCGCCAGCGCGATGAACATGGGCGCGAAGGCGGGAATCTCGAACGCGTACATGACCGGCAACATCATGTAGTTCGAGTAGATGGCGCCGGTGCCCAGCCCGAACAGGATGACGATGAAAAAGAGCTGGTATTCCAGCGGAACGATGAACGTCCAGTAGGCGAACGGCAAGCCCCACAGGATGCCCGAACACAGGTTGCCCACCAGCATGCGCCGCACCCAGATCCGAGCGGCGGCCGGGTCGGTACGTCGCCGGTCGTAGGCCAGCATGGCCCCCAGGCGCAATGCGCCGACCACCAGCGTGACGGCAATCCACAGCAGGATCTGCTGACGGGGCAGCACGTCCAGCAGCGCAAAGACCGAGAAGCAGGCGGTGATCAGTGAGCCAGCCAGCGCGAAGGGAAACATCCGGCGCAGCGCGTCCACCTGCACCTGATGGATGCGGGCGGCATACACGGAACCTTGCGGCGGAGGGGCGGGAATCGGGCCGATGGCAGGTTGCACGGTTATGAGCGCCAGAGGGCACGGCGCAACGCGGGGAGGCGGGGGCCGCCGTCAGGCAGCCGGCGTGGAAGTGTCCCGATTTTAGACGTTACACGCTACATGTAAACGGACATTTCACACCACGCGCTGTCTCGTCCGATTCAGCCGACGCACCCGCATCGAGACTGCCCCGCTATCTCATCCCCTGCCATTTCCACAGCCCGCTCATGAGCGCGCGCAGCGCTATCGCACTTCAATCCGTATCCGCCGCGCCGTTCGTCAACCGCCAGTACGTTTCATGCACTGCCAATTCCAGGGCGGTGCTTTCCAACCCCTTGAGCTGCGACGCGTAGGCCTGGATGGCGCGCGCCTTGCTTGCCGCGTCCACGGTCAGACGAACCGGCGTGGCCATGACGCCCCGCGCGTGCAGTTGCGACAGCCGGGCCTGCACGACGCCGGGCCGCTCGCAGTGCGGCACATCCTCGTAGCCGAACCAGGCAACGCCGGGCAACGCGTCGCGGATCATGAGGGCGGCGTCGCTGACGCGCTCGTGGTCGCAATGGAAAACGCCCAGCGGCATCGCCACGCTCGCGGGCGCCAAGCTCGCCAGCAGGTGAAACAGGCGTTCGGTGATCTGCGGTCCATCCTGATCCGCCGTCGCGGTGTACTGACAGTCCAGAAAGCCGAGCTCCCGCCCCACTGCCCCCACGATGCCAAGCGCCTCCCTGTCTTCGGCCAGCCGGCACGTCATCGCGGCGTCCGCGCTGTCGAACCCGCATCGGCGGTCCCAGTCGGTCAGCGGATGCTGCGCGGGCGCCCGCGCGGTAAAAACCGTCACGACCGTGCTGCCCGGCCGCGCCGCTAACAGGCCAGCGCAACTCAGGACGGCGTCATCCAGATGCGGGGAGATCACAACGAGGGGGGATGGCGGCAGCGACGGATCGTCAGCCGGGTTTGGCGCTTGCGCAAGGTCCATCGGGTGATTTCGATCCGCGAGGGATCGCAGTGAATGGCAACCCCGTCATGCAGCAAGCGCCATGCCGGGCTGCATCCACACGCCCCCGGCGCCGCCAAACGCTCTCACCGCGCGGCGCAGGCACGCGAATTGCGGCGCCCGATGTCTGCCCGGCACCGGAATCGTCGACGACCGCGTCAGCGTGCGGATCGATCACGTGCCTCTTCGAATCCTGCCGCGCCGGCACGCGGCCTCGAAGCGCATCTGATCCGTCTGTTGATCGCCCCAACAACACGGAGCTGTACCGGCATGAGAATAAATGGAGGGCCGCTTCCCCGTTCCGCTGGCGGACTTCTCGTCCTGCTGCTGATCGCCTTTGTCGGTTTTCTGGCGGCAATGCTGTTCTCGCTGCACCTGTCCGTCGACAAAAGCGACGATATGGCGGCGATGCGCCAGAGCAAGGAGCTGCAGCAGGCAATCAGCAACACGCTGGACGACGTGGCGCAGGCGCAGGAAGCCGTCGCCATCTGGGACATGCTGGCCGATGAACTGGCCAAGCCCGCGCCCGACCAGGCCTGGCTCGACGACAACGTGGGGGCCTTTCTGCATCGGCTGTTCGAACAGGATCTGGTGTTCATCCTTGGCCCGGACAACACGGTGCGCTTCGGCAATGTCCACGGCGAACTGGTTCCCCCTGAACGCTACGCCGTGTACGAACCGGACCTGCGCCCGTTCATCGCGCTGACTCGCGGACAGGACACCCGGCCCAACAACGACCATGAGCGCCTGCCCGGCCAGCCTCCCTCCACCAACTCGTCGGTGCGCACGACGGCTGCCGCCGTGCATGCCACCGACCTCGCAACCATCGGGCAAAGGCCTGCGGTGGTGAGCGTGATGCGCGTCGCGCGCTTTCCGCCCAACCTCGATACCCCGGCGGTCGAGACGCCCAATCTGCTCGTGAGCGTCAGATTCGTCGACTGGGATTTCCTGCGCTCGTTCGCACGAGACAACCTGATAGACGGGCTTCATTATCATCCCGTGCGCACGCGTCACGATGGAGTGCACGAGCGCGAAGAGCCCCTGCTGTCGTCCGATGGCGCGTTGCTCGGCTATCGGATGTGGCGGCCCGACCTGCCCGGCTCCGAACTTTGGCGCTCGATGCTGCCCGCCGTGGCCGCCATGCTCGCCAGCGCCTTCATCCTTGTCGCATGGCTGGCGCTGCGCACCTATCGCCTGCTGCGCCAGCAACAGGCGCACCTGAGCGCACTACGGACGGCCCATGTCGAACTGAAGGCCAGCGAAGCGCACGCGCAGCATCTCGCCTTTCACGACGTGCTGACCGGACTGCCTAACCGCGCCTATTTCAATACCTGCGTGGACCAGGCGCTGGTCCGCCGCCGGCCCGATGCGTGCTGTGCGGTGCTGCTGCTGGACCTGGACCATTTCAAGCAGGTCAACGACACGTGGGGCCACGCCGCGGGCGACGCGCTCATCGAAGAGTTCGCAAGACGGGTCAAGCTCATCCTCGGGCCGGACGATGCGGTCGCGCGGCTGGGCGGAGACGAGTTCGCCGTGCTGATGCAGAACGCGACCGAAGCTGGCGCGACCGAGCTGCTGCAACGCATCCTCGCGGAGGTGCGCGAGCCCTTCGACCTGCTGGGCGGCCGGGCCTTCGTGGGCGCCAGCATCGGCGCGTCGATGGCCCCGCGTGACGGCACGACGCGCAGCGAGCTGCTGCGCAAGGCCGACATCGCGCTGTATCGCGCGAAGGAGCTGGGCAGGAACCAGTACAGCTTCTTCGCCCCCGACATGGACGACACGCTGAAGGCCAAGGCGGTGATCGAGGAAGACCTGCGCCGCGCGCTGGCTGACAGCGGCCAGCTCCAGGTCCATTTCCAGCCGCAGATCGACAGCAGCACGCAACAGCTGGTGGGCGTGGAGGCGCTGGTGCGATGGAACCATCCGGGCAAGGGCCCGGTGTCGCCGCAGATCTTCGTGCCGGTGGCCGAGTCCACGGGGCTGATCGTGCCGCTGGGCGAATGGGTACTGAAGGAAGCCTGCCACGCCGCGTTGCAATGGCCGGGCCTGTCCATCGCCGTGAACCTGTCGCCCGTGCAGTTTCGCGGCCAAGGGTTCGCGGAGCGCGTCATCGACCTCGTGCAACGCGCGGGCGTGGACCCCGCGCAGATCGAACTGGAGGTCACTGAAGGCGTGTTCATTGAAGACGATGGCCGGGTGCAGAAAGCGATCGCCACACTGCGCGCCGCGGGATTCCGGATAGCGCTGGACGATTTTGGAACCGGCTATTCCAGCCTGAGCTACCTGCAGCGGTTCGCGGTCGACAAGATCAAAATCGACCGCAGCTTCGTGGCCAATATCGGCGAAGGCAGCGATTCGACCGCCATCGTGAATGCGGTCGTGATGCTGGGACGGTCAATGGGACTGACGATCAACGCTGAAGGGGTCGAGACGCCTGCGCAGCGCGATTTTCTGCGCGCTGCGGGCTGCGATGAATTGCAGGGCTTTTTGTTTTCGCGCGCGGTGCCGGAAGCAGAAATTACCGAGTACCTGCGTAAGGCGCGGTCTATAGCCGGCCGCTGACCCTTGACGCCAAGGGCGCTTGGACCCAAACGCAAAAACGCCGCTATGAATAGCGGCGTTCACAATGTCCTGCGAATTGGGGTGGTGGGTTGTGCGAGACTCGAACTCGCGACCAACGGATTAAAAGTCCGCTGCTCTACCGACTGAGCTAACAACCCGACCGAAGCCCGAAATTATGGCGGATTTCGATGGGCTTGTCAAAAAATGACAGCCGGTCGTGTTGCAGGCGCGATCTGTCAGTATCCCGCCACCGCAACGCGCCGAAAAAACGGCCGCTCGCGGCGGCCGTCTTAGAACGCGTCCAGCTCCTGGATTACCAGGCGGCCACCACGGCGCCCTTGAACTTGGTCTGGATGAATTCCTTCACGGCGGGGCTGTGATAGATCGAGACCAGCTTGGCGAACTCGGGGCGGTCCTTGTCCTTTTCACGCACGACCAGCACGTTGGCGTACGGCGAATCGGGCGATTCCTGGGCGATGGCGTCCTTGGTCGGGTTCAGGCCGGCTTCCAGCGCAAAGTTGGTGTTCACGGCCGAGGCGTCGGTGTCGTCCAGCGAACGCGGCAGTTGGGCGGCGTCCAGTTCGATGAAGCGCAGCTTCTTGGGGTTTTCGACCACGTCGATCGGCGTGGCCTTCAGGCCCGCTTCCGGACGCAGCTTGATCAGGCCATTGGCCTGCAGCAGCAGCAGCGCACGGCCGCCGTTGGTCGGGTCGTTCGGCAGCGCGATGCGGGCGCCTTCCTTCAGTTCGGACAGCGACTTGATCTTCTTGCTGTAGATGCCGATCGGGAAGATCACGGTCTTGGCGATGCTGACCAGCTTGTAGCCGCGATCAGCGTTGGCGTTGTCCAGGTAGGGCTGGTGCTGGTAGCTGTTCAGGTCCAAGTCGCCCGCGGCGAGCGCCACGTTGGGCTGCACGTAGTCCGAGAACTCGATGACCTGCAGGTTCAGGCCCTGCTTGGCGGCTTCGGCCTTGACCACATCAAAGATCTGGGCGTGCGGGCCGGCGGTGACGCCGACCTTCAGGGGCTTGTCCTGAGCCAGCGCGGGCTGGGCGAAAACGGCGGCGCCCAACGCGAACGCGGCCAGCGACTTCAAAACCTTGATGCTCATGTTGCGATATCCCGATATGACGGAAGTAGGAAAAAACAAAGTGGATCAGCGATGCGACATGCGGCGCACGAAGCGGTCGCCCAGGCTCTGGATGGCCTGCACCAGAACGATCAGCACGATCACGACCGCGGCCATGACGTCCGACTGGAAGCGCTGGTAGCCGTAGCGGATCGCCAGGTCGCCCAGCCCGCCGCCGCCGATGGCGCCGGCCATGGCCGAATAGCCGATCAGGCTGACAACGGTCACGATGGTGGCGGCGATGAGGCCCGGCAGGGCTTCGGGCAGCAGCACCTTCATGATGATCTGCATGGGCGACGCACCCATCGCGCGCGCTGCGGTGACCAGACCCGGATCGACTTCGCGCATAGCGTTTTCGGCGATGCGGGCCATGAACGGAATCGCGGCCACGGACAAGGGCACGATGGCGGCGGTGGTGCCGATAGAGGTCTGTGCCACCAGCCGCGTGAACGGGATGATCGCGACCATCAGGATCACGAACGGCACGGAGCGGGTCGCGTTGATGATGGCGCCCAGCACGTGGTTCACGGGCTGGTTTTCAAGCATGTTGCCGCGCGCGGTCACCGTCAGCGTCACGCCGAGCGGAATGCCGATGATCACCGCGATGGCGCTGGCCACGCCCACCATCAGCAGGGTGTCAAGCAGCGACGTAATAAGCAGGTCGATCAGTTGCGGACTCATGAGCTATTTCTTCAACGGTAATGTCACGGGCGTTCAGGGCGGCGATGCCGTCCTTGAGCGCGGCGGGCGCGCCTTGGGCCAGCACGAACATCGTGCCCACGGCCACGCCCTGGATGTCTTCGACGCGCGCCTGCACCAGGCCCACGTCCAGCGCGAACTGGCGGGTCAGGTCGGACAGGAAGGCGCCCGAGGCGTCGGTGCCGGTCAGCGACAGGCGCAGCAGACGCACGGCCTGGCCGGGCTTGGCGGCGGTAAGCGCGCGGATGCGTTCCTGGACGGCGGCCAGCGTGGCGTCGGTCAGTTCCGACGCGGTGGCGGCCGACACCATGTTGCGCGTCACGTCGTGGCGCGGCTGGGCGAACACTTCACGCGTGCTGCCGACTTCCACCACCTCGCCCTGCGACAGCACGGCGACGCGGTCGCAGACCTCGCGCACGACTTCCATCTGGTGCGTGATCATGACCACGGTCACGCCGGTCTTGCGGTTGATGTCGCGCAGCAGCGCCAGGATGTTGTGCGTGGTTTCCGGGTCCAGCGCGGACGTGGCTTCGTCGCTCAGCAGGACGTCCGGATTGTTGGCCAGCGCCCGGGCAATGCCGACACGCTGCTTCTGGCCGCCGCTGATCTGGCTGGGGTAACGGTCGCGCAGATGCTCCAGGCCCACCAGCGCCAGGAGGCGTTCGACGCGCGCCGGGATCTCGGCCTTGGCCACGCCCGCGATTTCCAGCGGCAGGGCCACGTTGCCGTACACCGTGCGGCGCGACAGCAGGTTGAAGCCCTGGAACACCATGCCGATGCGGCGGCGCTGTTCACGAAGCTGCGCTTCGTTGAGGCCCGTCAGGGCCTGGCCGCCGATGGAGATGTTGCCTTGGTTGGGACGTTCCAGCAGGTTGATGCACTGGACCAGCGTGCTTTTACCGGCCCCGCTGGGACCGATGATGCCGAAGACCTCGCCCTGCTCGATGTGCAGGTTGATGCCGCGCAGCGCCTGGAATTCTCCGTGCGGCGTGGCATAGGTCTTGGATAGGTTCTCGATGTGAATCATGGCAAGCGATTTTGTATCTTTTCTCTTCTAAAGAGAACGACCGTTTTTTCCATTTTTAATAACTACAAGTAATATGAGTTGCCGACGCGGCCCCGCTGCGCTTCTCAAAGAAGGCGCAAGTGCCCCGACAACGGCGATCCGGCAAAGACACAAAGGGCAGCCGGGAAGGAAAGCCTTCCTGACTGCCCTTTTTATTGGCGGCCGACAGGCGGCCGATCCGGGTTCAGCGAGCGCGCGAAATGCGGACTTCCGCGCCGCGGCGCTTCACTTCCAGGCCTTCGGACGGCGAAATCCGCAGCCCTTCCAGCCCCTTGATGTAGCTCGAGCCCTGCATCTGCATCACGCGGATCTTGTTGCGCATGACGACCGGGTTATGCACCGGCATGCCGAACATCCAGACCTCGTCCAGGATACGGGCCGAGTTGAACTCGCCCGTATGCTGCGCGGCCGGTCCGAGACAGAGCATGTGACCTTCGCGGCCAAACACCGGGAACTGGCCCAGCTCGCAATCGATGGTCCAGGTGGTGCCGCCTTCGTAGCGATGGCCGGTGTTCAGATCCCACCACGCCTCGCCCTTGGGCAGGTAGACGCGCACCTGATTGCCCGGTTCGGTGACCGGCGCCACCAGCAGGGCCGGACCCAGCAGGTATTGCAGATCCCATTCGTGGGCGTGCGGATCGTTCGGGAACGACAGCGCCATGGAGCGCTGCACCGGCAGGCCGGTACGGGCCGAGTCCTCGATGGCGCCCAGCACATAGGGCACCAGGCGGTAGCGCCACTGCATCCAGGTCTTGGCGTGGGAAAGGGTTTCGTCGCCGAAATCCCAGGGCATCAGCCCTTCCACGCCTTGGAACGAGAAATTGGCCGAGAACACGCCGGCGGTCAGCCAGCGCAGGTAAAGCTCGGACGTCATGCCCGAACGATCACGCGCGGCTGAACCGATGTTGTGCACCTGGACGGGCACGCCGCTCGAACCGATCGACAGGGACGTGCGCAGCGTGTGGCGCAGGCCTTCCCAGGTGTTGTCGACCTGGGGACCCACCTGCCACGGCAGGCGCTGGGCCGCCGGGAATAGGTCGGCGCTGGGCACCACGCCTTCGGGCGGCACCTTCAGTCCGGCCACCGCGTCGAACAGCGCGCGGCGCACCAGCAAGGGGTACATGGAGCGCAAGGCCGGGCCGGTCTCGCCGTTGCGGGCGGTCACGCCATCGGGGATGGCGATCTGCGCGTCGCAGGCGGGCGCGTCCAGGCCGTCTTCCACCAGTTGGCGATGACGCTCGACCCACAGGTTGTAGATGTCGCGGTAGGTCAGGTCGAGCAGGCCGTAGGGCTGGCCGGACGTGGCGGCGTTGCCGTCGAACACCTGGGCGGCGCCGTCGTCCTTGGTCAGCAGCCAGCCGCGGTCTTCCAGCTCTTCAAAGAGCGGACTGGTCTTGATGATGCCCGGAAAGCCGGAGGCCGCCACATGCACGTTGTGCTTGTGAAAGAGCGCCAGCATCTGCTTGGCGTCGGGAAAGCGCTGGGCGTCCCATTCGAAAACCGTTTTGTCCGCCTGAAAGCCCCACGCGATCGGCTGGGCCAGCGTCACGGCATCGACGGGAATCTGGTTTTCGCGCATGCGCGCCACCAGGGCGACCGTCTGCGTCGGCATTTCGCCGGCGGCCTGCTGCAGCCACGCGCCCATTGCCCACAGGACGGGCTGGCCGGCGCGGCCGGTCAGCGCGGTGTATTGATTCAGGATTTCGGCGGGTTCGCCGGCAAAGAGGAACAGGTCCAGCACGGCGTCGTCGACGGTCAGCACATAGGCCGAATCCGCGGGCGCGACGCCCACCGAATGTTCCACGCGGCGCATCGTGTTGGCGTAGACGCCCCAACCGCGCGGGCTCCATGCCAACGGCAGCGCACGATGCTCGGGGTCGTCGGAGACCACCGATTCCTCGCGGCGGTTCAGATCCCCGGGCGTTTCGCCCAGGCCGAACACCCGCTCATCGGCGGCCAGCGTGAAACCGGCCGTCCAGACAGCGTCATCGGCCTGGTCCAGCGCGTTGTACCCGAATGCGGGCGTATGCGCGGAAACCTCGGATTCGAAGACGCGGTCTTCGTTGCGGTACAGGGCGACGCGCACAGGGTTGGTCTGAATCTCCAGGGCGACGTCGCCCTGTGTGATTCGCCAGCCGTCCCCGCTTTCGCGGGGCGCGGTGGTAGCTTCGCCCACCGCCTCCTGGCGCGCGAGCAGCATTTCGGCCACGGCGCGCACGCGCGCGCCGGGCTTGTCATCATTGAAGTGGTTCGCCTCGCCGCAGCGCAGGCGAAAAACTCCAGGCGCATGCGCCTCGACTACCAGGTGCAACCCATCGCCCGCGTCGAAATCGATGCGACTGGGGCGGGACGTCAACAGCTCGACATTATCGAGCTGGGTAGTATGGGCAAAGTCGAACTTGGGCGGCACAGAGCATCCCCCGGCTTAAGCCAAAAACCATCAAAAGACGCTATTTTGACGGATTTGAGCTTTGAAATAAACTCGATCCCTCTTTTGGACGGTTAATTCATCCAAAAAAGGGGCATGAAGCCCTTGGCCTGCGCCAGGCGCGCAGACGCCGCCGAGTCGCCGAATTGCCGTCCCGAAAGGTCAATTGCGGCCTATTCGCGCCAAATTCCGGCAATTCTTACAATTCTACGCCAGCCCGGCAAAGCCCCCGCCGCGCATTAAATTTTTTTCATCGTGGTGAAACAAGCTGGGCCAGATCGGTCTCTAGCGGCAGCGGTTCGGCCATCAGACGGGCCGCGATCAGGTCTCCCATCAGCGCCGACCACGACAGCCCCCGCGATGCATAACCCGCGGCCAGCCACAGACCCGGGGCATGCGGCAATTCTCCGACCGCGGGCAGACGGCCCGGCAGGACGGCGCGCCACCCAGCCCACCCGGGCAGGCTGCCCGGCACCAGCGCGTCAAATGCCGGAAAACGGCCATCCAGCAGCCCGGCCGCCTTGCCCAGCGTGACGCCCTGCCCTTCGGCGCCCACCACGGCCTCGGCAGCGCCGTGGACATAGGTGCTGCCGACGACGCAGCCCACGCCGATGTCCGGCAACAGATACCCCTCGCCCCCGACGATGCACCGCGGGCCTCCGTCCAGGGCCGCGGCCGGGATCAAGGTGACTTCACCGGCCAGCGCGTGCATCTGGGCGACGCGGGGCAGCGGGTCAAGCAGGCCGCTGGCCGCCAGCACCTCGCGCGATCCGGCGGCATTGGCCAGGATCACCGTGTCGGCCCGGGCCAGCTCCGCACCGGACGCGTCCAGCACGCGCCAAGCCTGGCCCGCAGACGACACTCGGTCGGCGCGGCCGGGGATCACTACCGCGCCGGACGCGGACAGCAACGCGTCGATCAGCAGCCCCGGCTGCACCAGCATCCCTTGCGAAAAGAACACGCCGCCCCGCGCGACCGGCAGTCCGGCCAGTGCGCTGGCTTCTTCGCGCGACACCTGGCGCACCCAATCCGACGGAAACGCCAGCGCTTCCAGGGTGCCGGCCAGCGTCGCCGACCGGCCCGCGTCCCGCTCGACCTGGACGGTGCCGCACACCCGTGGCGCCGCGCCGCCCGGTAGACCCTGCCAGCGCGCCAGCGCCCGTTCGCTGCCCGCCCGCGACAGCCGCGCCCGTGCGTTGTCATCCCGCGCGACCACCGGAGTAAGCGCCGCGGCCAAGTGGCCGGCATGCGCCGGCGCGCCCAGCGACCGGGCGGCGTCCAATACCGTAACGCGCCAGCCTCGGCCTGCCAGCGCGTGAGCAATGCCCGCACCGGCCAGCCCCGCGCCCACGACCACCGCATGCCGTTCCGATGAGACCGCCGCCGGCAGCGCCGCACTTCCGGCCTGGAAGACCCGCCCCACCGTCATGTGCCATTTGCCCCCATATCCGGGCGCCCGCCGCACATCGAAGCCGGCATCGGCCAGATTGCGGCGCAGTTCGCCGGTGCAGGCCCACGTGGCGACCGTGGCGTCCGGCGCCGCCAGGCTGGCCAGCGCGCGCAACAGCGGCGGCGCCCACATCTCGGGGTTGCGCTCGGGCGCGAAGCCGTCCAGGAAAAACGCGTCCACCCGCGCGCCCAGGCGCGGCGCCAGCACCTGCGCATCGCCAAAGCCCAGCGTCAGCGTGACGGCGCCGTTCTCGAATTCCAGCCGATGCAGCCCCGGCAACAGCGCGGGCCACTGCGCAGCCAGCGCACGAGCCAGCCCCGCCAGCGGCTCGGGCGCATGGCGCATCAGCAGTGCGGCCAGGTCGTCCCGGGAAAATGGGTGCGCTTCCATCGAGACGACGTGCAAAGCCGCAGACCGTTGCGGATCGTCCCGCCACGCTTTCCACAGCGCCAGGAAGTTCAGCCCCAATCCAAAGCCCGTCTCGCAGACGGTGAACGAGGCGCGCCCCCGCCAGCGCTCCGGCAGTCCGTTGCCGCGCAGGAAGACGTGTTCGGCCTGGCCCAGCGCCCCCGACGGCGAGTGATAGACATCGCCATAGACGGAACTGACCAGCCTGCCGTCGGCATCGACATCAACCTTTGCGGGAACCAGCGGAACGTAAGTCACAGACATCCAGCCCAATAAATACAAACACGATGAAGCGCGAATTATCGGGCCACCGGCCGATTCGCGTTGGATGCGCACCACGCGGCCCAATGGATTAGTCCGTTTGCCACGGGTTTGGCGCATGGACGGGCTTACACTGGGCCAATGGATACCTACGATCAGCCCCAATCGCTGGCTTCGCCCATCGACCTGTGCGCCGCGATCGACGCGGCGGTCACGGCCGCCCATGCCGGCGCAGCCATCCTGCAATCCTACGCGCACCACCGCGCCGATCTCGTGA
Organism: Achromobacter sp. UBA4530; assembly: GCF_002388205.1. Taxonomy (NCBI): domain Bacteria; kingdom Pseudomonadati; phylum Pseudomonadota; class Betaproteobacteria; order Burkholderiales; family Alcaligenaceae; genus Achromobacter; species Achromobacter sp. UBA4530. The sequence continues at coordinate 59,287 of NZ_DGMA01000037.1, forward strand.
TCGATCGCAAGGCCCGCAACGATCTCGTATCGCAGGCGGACCGCGAGGCGGAGGCCGCGATCATCCAGGAATTGAAGGCCCGCACGCCCAGGTTCGGCATCGTCGCCGAAGAAACGGGCGGCAAGGCGCAAGGCGCGGCCACCTGGTACATCGACCCGCTCGATGGCACGACCAACTTCCTGCACGACATCCCGCACTACGCCGTGTCCATCGCCCTGATCGCGCACGCGGGCACGTCGATGTCGGCCAACGAAACACTGGCCGTGGACACGCCGGTCATCGGCGTGGTCTACGACCCCTGCCGCGAAGAGCTGTTCACGGGCGTGTACGGCGTGGGCGCATGGCTGAATGGCCGGCGGATCTCATGCTCGCGCACGCAGACGATCGAAGACGCCGTGCTGGCCACGGGCTTCCCGTTCCGCGACTTCTCATTTGCCGCGCAGTACATGCCAATGTTGCATGACGCCATCAACCGGTCTCGTGGCGTGCGCCGCATGGGCGCCGCCGCGCTGGACCTGGCCTGGACCGCCTGCGGCCGATACGACGGCTACTGGGAAATGGGCCTGGCGCCCTGGGACGTGGCTGCAGGCACACTGATCCTGCGCGAAGCGGGCGGTGTCTGCACCGACATGCACAAGCAGGATCCCTGGCCGATCGGCGGGCGCGTCGTGGCGGGCAATCCCGCCATCGAACGCGCGCTGCATGAAATGATTGCCCCGCATCTGAACAAGCAGGGCTGAAACGCAAACCGCAGGCAGCCAAGCGGCGGCCTGGACACCAGAGGCCGCCTTGCGCGGCCTCTGGCGCTTTACACGGACGTCTTGGCGGATGCCGCAGCGGCCTGCGCGTCCGGCCGCAGCTCGCGGCGCAGGATCTTGCCCACGTTACTCTTGGGCAGTTCGTCGCGGAACTCCACGAAGCGCGGGCGCTTGTAGCCCGTCAGCTTGTCCTTGCACCACTGCTGCACCTGTTCTTCGGTCAGCGCCGGGTCCTTCTTCACGACGAACACCTTGACCGCCTCGCCGGAGTGCTCATCGGGCACCCCGATCGCCGCGCATTCCAGCACGCCGGGATGCTGCGCGACCGCCGCCTCCACTTCGTTCGGATAGACCTTGAATCCGGACACCGCAATCATGTCCTTCTTGCGGTCCACGATGCGCGTGTAGCCCTGTTCGTCCATGATGCCGATGTCGCCCGTACGGAAGTAGCCGTCGGCCGTCATCGAATCGCGCGTTTCATCAGGCTTGCGCCAGTACCCCAGCATGACCTGCGGCCCGCGGATGCCGACTTCGCCGCGTTCGCCAAGCGGCACCTCGTTGCCGGCATCGTCCAGAATCGCCACATCCGTCGACGGCAACGGCAGCCCGATCGAACCGGAATACGCCGTCGCATTGGTCGGATTGACAGTCGCCACCGGCGACGTCTCGGACAGGCCGTAGCCTTCGATCAGCGGCCGCCCGGTAATCTTCAGCCAGCGTTCGGCCACCTGCTGCTGCACGGCCATCCCGCCGCCCAGCGTCAGCCGCAGGCCGGAAAAATCCAGCTTCGCAAAGTCTTCGTTGTGCGCCAGCGCGTTGAACAACGTATTGACGCCCGGAAACAGATTCACCGGCGTCTTGCGCCATGCGTTGATCAGCGACGGCTGATCGCGCGGATTGATGATGAGCACGTTGCGCATGCCCGCATGCAGGGCATACAGTCCGCAGACCGTCATGGCGAACACGTGATACAGCGGCAGCGCGCTGATGATGGTGAGCTGCTGGTCCGCCAGGTCATGCACGACCGGCTGCGCCACCGCTTCGGTCTGCAGCACGTTGGCCACCAGATTGCGGTGCGACAGCATCGCGCCCTTGGGCACACCCGTGGTGCCACCCGTGTATTGCAGCACCGCCACGTCGTCCATGGAAATGGACGGCGGATTGAACGGCAGGTGCGCGCCTTCGTGGAGCAGCTTGGGCAGCGCGTGCGCGCCGTCGATGTGCCACGCAGGCACGATCTTCTTGATGTAGCGCGCGGCCAGGTTGACCAGCGGCGCTTTCAGGCCGCCGAGCAGATCGCCCGGGCCGGTCACGACGATGTGCTTGAGGTCGCCGCGGTTGGAGACCTGCTGCAAGGTATGCGCGAAGTTTTCCAGGATGACGATGACGGACGCGCCGCTGTCCAGCAATTGGCGCTGCAATTCGTCGGCGGTATAGAGCGGGTTGACGTTCACCACGGTCATGCCCGCGCGCAGCGATCCCAGCATGCACACCAGATACGCCGGCACGTTGGGCATCATCAGCGCCACGCGCGCGCCCTTTTCGAGGTTCAGGCCTTGCAGCCATGCTGCAAACGCGCGTGCCTGCCCGTCCAGCTGCGCATAGGTGATGTTGCTGCCCATCGCCGTGCAGGCGATGCGTGATGCGTAACGCTTGCAGGCCCGGTCCAGCAAGTCGGTGAGCGAGGAATAATCCTCGGTGGAGATCTCCGCAGGAACGCCTTGGGGATACTGAGCAAGCCACGGACGCGTCATGGTATTTGTCTCCATTAAATTGATTTTTGAATGATGATACCCTTTGTCCGTTCCCCATATTCCGCCCGAGTTCGCTCATGAAACTCCTTGAACCCATCGTTGCCTGGCACCAGGATATTTCCAAGATCCGACGCGATATCCACGCGCATCCCGAACTGGCCTTCGAAGAGTTCCGCACCGCCGACGTGGTGGCGGCCAAGCTCGAGGAATGGGGCATCGAGATCCATCGCGGATTGGGCGGAACTGGCGTCGTCGGCATCATCCGCGGCAACCAGCCCGGCGATCGCGCCGTGGGTCTGCGCGCCGACATGGACGCGCTGCCGATGCAAGAGGTCAACACCTTCGCGCATGCCAGCCAGAACGAAGGCAAGATGCACGCCTGCGGTCACGATGGCCATACCGCCATGCTGCTGGCCGCGTCCCAATACCTGGCCGCGAACCGCGATTTCGCGGGCACGGTTTATGTCATCTTCCAGCCCGCCGAGGAAGGCGGCGGCGGCGCCAAGCGCATGATCGACGACGGCCTCTTCACGCAATTCCCGATGGAAGCAGTATTCGGCATGCACAACTGGCCCGGCATGAAGCCCGGCCAGTTCGGTCTGACGCCCGGCCCCATCATGGCCTCCAGCAACGAATTCTCGATCGTCATCAAGGGCAAGGGCACGCACGCCGGCATGCCTCACCTTGGCATCGATCCCGTCATGGCCGCGGTGCAGATGGCGCAATCGCTGCAGACCATCGTCACGCGCAACCGCAATCCGCTGGATGCGGCGGTGCTCAGCATCACGCAGATCCACGCGGGCAGCGCCGACAACGTCGTGCCCAACCACGCCGAATTGCGCGGCACGGTGCGCACGTTCACGCTGGACGTGCTGGACCTGATCGAACGCCGTATGGAAGAGATCGCCCGGCATACCAGCGCGGCGATGGACTGCGAAGTCGAATTCACGTTCCAGCGCAACTATCCGCCCACCATCAATCACGCCGACGAAGCCGCTTTCTGCGCCGACGTGCTGCGCGACATCGTCGGCGCGGACAACGTCAACGCCAACGTGCAGCCGACCATGGGCGCGGAAGATTTCGCCTTCATGCTGCAGGAACTGCCGGGCTGTTACGTGTGGATCGGCAACGGCACTGGCGAGCACCGCGACAGCGGCCACGGACTGGGTCCCTGCATGCTGCACAACGGCAGCTACGACTTCAACGACGATCTGCTGCCGCTGGGCGGCACCTACTGGGTGCAGCTCGCGCTCAAGCGCCTGGCCAAGGCCTGAACGGCCCGGCTGCTTAGTTACCCGACGTCCTGCCCGCCGACCGCCAGGCACATCGCCAGAAAGCGTTCGGCGGCGCGGGCAGCCGCATCGGCATGCGGCACCAGGATGCTCAGCGTTCGCGTCAGCGGCTTGGGCAACAGGCGCAGGGCCGCCAGCGCCCCGTCTTCGTGACGCATCGACATCACGGACACGAAGCCCACGCCCAACCCCGCACGCACGGCCTGCTTCACCCCTTCCACCCCCGCCAGCTCCAGGCCCACCGACGGCGCCAGACCGCCATCGCTGAACGCCCGTTCCACCAGCCGGCGCACGCCGGAACCGGGTTCGCGCATCACCAGCGGCGACCCCGCCAGATCCCGTAGCGTCACGGCGCCCTCGCCCGCCAGGGCGTGATCCGCCCGCACGATCGCCACTACTTCGTCCTGCCGCCATGCGTGCACCGCCGTGTCGGCGGGCAGTCCGGCGGGCACGTCGCCTTCGATGAACGCCAGGTCCAGCGCCGGCAGGCGATCCACGATCTCGCGCGTATTGCCGTCCGACAGATGCAGGCTGACGGCCGGAAACGCGTGGCGAAAGTCCGCCACCAGGCGGGGCAGCAGGTAGCTGGCCGGCGTGGTGCTGGCGCCCAATCGCAATGCACCGGTTTCCAGGCCTCGCCAGGATTCCCGCACGGCCTGCGCCTGCCGGTACACCTGGCGCAGCTGCCGCGCCTGCTCGGCCAAGCGCTCGCCGGCTTCGGTCAGCGCGATGCCGTGGCCGCTGCGGCGGTACAGCGGTTCGCCAAACCATTCCTGCAAGGCGCGCAGCTGGCCGGACACCGCCGGTTGCGACAGATGCAGCGCCTGGGCGGTGCGGCTGATGTTGCCGGTATCGGCGACTGCGGCAAATGTGAGCAATTGATCCGGCGTCATGGGCTCGATATCAGAATTTCTGATATTCAATATTCAGATTGAAGATTTTTCAAATAATACGGCTGGATCTAATATTTCGTCTAGTTATGTAGTTATGCCCAAAGGGCCAGTAATGAACACCTCCACCACGACCGCCGTCCCCCTTCCCGCCAGCCCAGCGGCCCCTGCTGCCGCAGCCCCCGCTGCCGCGGCCACGCCTTGGCGCGACAAGCTCAACGGCGTGCTGTTCGTGGGCCTGATGGCCGGCGCGGTGATGCAACTGGCCGATCTGCCCTTCATCCGGCAGCTCGGTTTTTCGCCGCTGGTCGTGGGTATCGTCGTCGGCATGCTGTATGGCAACTTCCTGCGCGGCACCATGCCCGCGGACTGGGGCGTCGGCGTCAACTTCACCGCTCGCCGCCTGCTGCGCATCGCGGTCGCCTTCTACGGATTGAACATCAGCATCCAGCAGATCGCCGCCGTCGGCATGCCGGGGCTGGCCGTTTCGGTGGCGGTGGTGGTGGGCACGCTGCTGATCGGCACCGTCGTCGGCCAGCGCCTGCTCGGACTGGATCGCGACACCGCCATGCTGACCGCCGCGGGCAGCGCCATCTGCGGCGCCGCCGCGGTGCTGGCGTTCGAACCCACGCTGCGCGCCGCCCCTCACAAGAGCGCGGTGGCTGTCGCGACCGTGGTGCTGTTCGGCACGCTGTCGATGTTCCTGTATCCGGTCTTCTATCACGCCGGCTGGCTGAACTTCGATACGCAGGCGCTTGGCATCTACATCGGCGGCACGGTTCACGAAGTGGCGCAGGTCGTGGGCGCCGCCAGCAACATCGACCCCGCCACCACCGAGGTCGCCACCATCGTCAAGATGACCCGCGTGGCGCTGCTGGTGCCCGTGCTGCTGGTGCTGGGCATGTACCTGCGCAGCGCCGCCTCCCATGCGGGCGGCCAGGGCAAGAGCGCCAAGCTTCCGATCCCCTGGTTCGCCGTCGGGTTCCTGGTGCTGGCCATCATCAATTCGCTCGACATCATTCCCGCCGATGTCGTCGCGGCCATCCGCCGGCTCGACGTCTTCGCCCTGACCATGGCCATGACCGCGCTGGGCATCGAAACGCGCTTCGCCCAGATCCGCAAGGCCGGCCCGCGCGTAATGGCCCTGGGCTTCATCCTTTACGTCTGGCTGTTGGTTGGCGGCTACGGGATCGTCAAGCTGGCCACCTGATGGCCGCGCCGGGCCGGGCGGCGGGCGCCGACGCGCACGCCGCCGTCTCGTTTTTCCTGCATAATCGGCTGGTTCTCTAGCATTGGAGTCGGCCGCATGACCTCCAGCACCAAAACCCCGTTTACGACTCTGCCTGCCCATCGCGACGCGGTGTTGCGCGTCATGCCGATGCCGGCCGATGCGAACATCCACGGGGACGTTTTTGGCGGCTGGATCATGGCTCAGGTCGACATCGCCGGGTCCATCCCCGCCGCCCGCCGCGCCGCTGGCCGTGTCGCCACCGTGGCGGTCAATGCCTTCCAGTTCAAAGAGCCCGTGTTCGTGGGCGACCTGCTCAGCTTCTACGCCGCCATCGTCAAGACCGGCACAACGTCGATCACGGTCTCCGTCGAGGTCTACGCGGAACGCCAGCGGCTGGACGCCGAAGTCGTCAAGGTCACCGAGGCCACGCTGACGTATGTCGCCACCGACGAAGCGCGGCGCAGCCGCCCTCTTCCCACACTTTGAGCCGTAACGCATGACGCAGTCCGCCGCCGCGCAGAAACCGCCCGCGACGCCACGCCGCCTCGACCCGGAAGACGCCCAGACCGCCCTGGCTGAAGTCCAGGAGCGCCTGCGGCGCCAGCAGCTTGTCGAAGACCTGGTTCACCGCCAGGAAGAAGGCGACGCCAAGGCGCCCCTCGTCGAAGACCTGGTGCACCGCCAGCACGAGGCCGAGCTCAAGACGCTGGTCGACAACCTGCACCCGGCCGATATCGCCTTCATCCTCGAATCGCTGCCCAAGGACGAGCGCCAGGCGATCTGGAAGCTGGTCAGCCCCGAACACGACGCGGACGTCCTGCTCGAAGTCGAAGACTGGGTCCGTGAATCGCTGATCGAAGCGATGGACCGCCAGGATCTCGTCGCCGCGACCGAAAGCATGGACGCGGACGAGCTCGCCGACCTGGCGCCCGACCTGCCGCCCGATGTGGTGGCCGAAGTCCAGAAGGGTCTGACCGAGGAAGAACGCGCGCAGCTGCTGGAAGCCATGGGCTATCCGGAAGACAGCGTCGGCGCCATCATGGACTTCGAGATGGTGCGTGTGCGCGAGGACGTCACGCTCGAGGTCGTGCTGCGCTACCTGCGCCGGCTGCACGAACTGCCCGATCACACCGACCAGATCTTCGTCGTGGACCGCCAGGACAAGCTGCAGGGCATCCTGCCCTTGTCGCGCCTGTTGGTCAGCGAGCCCGAAACCGAAGTGCGGGCGGTCATGAATTCCGACTTCCTGACGCTGAACCCGCTGGATTCCGACGCGGACGCCGCCGGCGCCTTCGAGCGCTACGACCTGGTTTCCGCCCCCGTGATGGACGACCAGGGCCGGCTGATCGGCCGCGTCACCATCGCCGACGTCGTGGACGTGATGCGCGAAGACTCGCAGGAACAGGCGCTGTCGCGCGCCGGTCTGCAGGAAGAAGACATCTTTGCCCCCGTCAGCACCGCGCTGCGCAACCGCGCGCCGTGGCTGCTGTTCAACCTCTGTACCGCCGCCACGGCCTCGTTCGTGGCGTCGCAGTTCGAGGGCACGGTCAGCCAAATCGTCATCCTGGCGTTCCTGATGTCGATCGTGGCCGGCATCGGCGGCAACTCGGGCAACCAGACCATGACGCTCATCATCCGGGCGCTGGCCATGGGCCGGATCACCGGGCGCAACCTGTGGCAGCTCGTCAAGCGCGAGCTGTTCGTGACCTTGCTGGTGGGATTGTGCGGCAGCCTCGTGGCCGCCCTGTTCGCATGGGTGATCTCGCGCTCGCTGTCCATCGCGCTGGTGATGATGGCCGCCATGATCTGCAACATGCTGGTCGGCGCCTCGGTCGGCGTGCTGGTGCCCATGGTGCGGGCGCGCTTCGGCAAGGACCCGGCAATGGGCTCGTCGGTGCTGCTCACGTTCGCCACCGATTCGCTCGGCTTCTTCATTTTCCTGGGCCTGGCCACGATCTTTCTTCTGTAGCGCTGCCGCCACATCCGTGCGCCGCATCGGATGGCCGCAGCCCCTGCCGCCCCCCGGTGACAGCCCGCTGACAGGGAAGATGACACGCGCTCCGTTACAGTAACGGAACTGTCATCTTTACCTGGGTCCTGCGATGACCGCCAGATTCCGCGCCGCGCTGCTCTGCGTGCTGTTGTCCGTTTTCACCGTTTCCGCACACGCCTGCGACGGCATGCCCTCGTGGGCCCAGTCGGCGTGCAATCGTATCGACCAGATCTGGTCCGAAGGCGGCAACGACCTCTATGTCAGCGGCTGGGCCTGGCACAACCGCGCCAAGTACAGCGCCGACAAGATCGACAGCTTCCGCGAACTTGCCTGGGGCGGCGGCTACGGCCGCAGCATTTATGACGAGGACGGCGATTGGCAAGGTCTATACGCCATGGCGTTTCTGGACTCGCACTCCAAGGTGCAGCCCATCGCCGGCTATGGCTTTCTGAAGATCGGCCAGGTCAGCGACAACTTCCGGCTCGGCGCGGGCTACACCGTGTTCCTCACCGCGCGCCACGACATCATGAGCTACGTGCCGTTTCCCGGCATCCTGCCGCTGGTCAGCGCGGGCTACAAGGACGCCATGCTTTACGCGACGTACATCCCGGGCTCAAGCGGCGCGGGCAATGTGCTGTTCGTGTTCGGCCGCTGGCAGTTCTGAAACGCGTCAGAACGCGTGACCCAGCTTGCGCACCAGATCGCCCAGCCGCCAGTCGTCGATCCCATGCGCACGCAGCGCGCGCGCCGTTTCCACCACGTAGTCCAGGCACGGTCCGGAATGTCCGACTGCATTGCGCACGGACGTCAGCAGGCGGTCGTCGCAGAGATCGGCGGCATACTCACGGCAGGTGCGATTCAGGAGGAACACCAGTCCACGCACCGGCGCGGCCTCGGTGTGACAGGTCAGCCAGCGCGGACGGTAGGCGCCCGTGACCATCTCCCGGCGCCATAAGGCTTCAAAGACCTGCGACACGTCGCTGGCCGCGATCTGGAAGGCGACACCGCGGCAGCAACCGCCGCGATCCAGTCCGAACACGAGACCAGGATTGTCCGGCGACCCGCGGTGGTCATGCGACCACAGGCACAGCGAACGGTGATAGCCCCGCACGGTGGCCAGGCGCCGTTCGCGCCAGGCAAACCCGGGATGCCAGATCAGGGAACCGTAGGCAAACACCCACAGGTCGTCGACGCCATTCCAGCCGGCCAGGAGGTCATCCACCGATGCTGCTTGCCGCGATTCTTGCAATCCGGCGCAGCCGGCGGGCACTGCCAACGACATAGGGTCCTCTGATATCCCAATTCACTCCAAGACTGGAGTGAGCGATATCCTACGCCGCGCCCCGCGCAAAAGCATTGCCAGATTGGGCCCGCGCAACACGCAGAAAGAAATTTGCATCCGCGGCGGCGGGGGACTCAGGAAAAAATTTGCGCGCCCGGCGGCTACACGGCGCCCAGCGGCAATTCCGTCGTGCTTTTGATGACTTCCATCGAGAAGCTGGCGCTGACGTCCAGCAGATCCACCGCGCCGATCAGCCGGCGGTAGAAGCGGTCATACGCCGCCATGTCCTCGACCACCACCTTCAGCAGATAGTCGACGTCGCCGGCCATCCGGTGGAACTCGACCACGTTGGGCAAGGCCATCACGGCATTGATCAGGCTTTGCGTCCATTTCTCGTTGTGCTGGCTGGTGCGAATGGACACGAACACCGTCAGGTTCAGGCCCAGCGCGCGGGGATCCAGCAGGATGGCGTTGCGCGCAATGACGCCGTCGTCCTTCAGCTTCTGGATCCGGCGCCAGCACGGCGTCACGGAAAGGTTCACCTGTTCGGCCACTTCCGCTACCGAGCAGGTGGCGTCCTTCTGCAGCAGCGCGAGTATCTTCAGGTCCGTCTGGTCCATGGGATGTCTTGACGCCATCAGTAGGTTCCGGGGTAGCCGCCCCCGTCGATCAGCAGGCTCTGCCCGGTCATGTAACCCGAGTGCGCCGAGCAGACATACGCGCACAACGCGCCCAGTTCCTCGGGCTGGCCATACCGGCCGGCGGGGTTGCTGCGCGCCCGCTCGTCCCACAACTGCTCGAACGTCTTGCCGCCCTGCTCCACCATGCCCTGGATGTGCCGGGTCTGCGCATCGGTGGCGAAGGCGCCAGGCAGCAGATTGTTGATGGTGACGTTGTGCCGGACCGTCTGGCGCGCCAGGCCGCCCACGAAGCCGATCAGGCCCGAACGCGCACCGTTGGACAGCCCCAGCTCGGCATGCGGCGCCTTCACGCTGCGCGACACGATATTGACGATACGGCCGAACCGGCGCTCGACCATGCCGTCCACCACGCGGCGGATCATGTCGATCGGTCCCAGCATCATGGCGTCGAGCGCGGCGATCCAGTCGTCACGCGACCAGTCGCGGAAGTCGCCCGGCAGCGGGCCGTCGGCGTTGTTGATGAGGATGTCGGGATGCGGACAGGCGGCGATTGCCGCGTCGCGCCCCTCGGCAAGCGTCAGGTCGGCCGACACCCACCCCACGCCGATGCCGGTTTCGCGCGATATGTCGGCGGCGGCCTGTTCAAGCGTCTGCGGATTGCGCGCCGCGATGGTCACGGCCACGCCTTCGCGCGCCAACTGCAGGGCGCAGGCGCGCCCCATGCCGCGGCTGCCGCCAAACACCAGTGCTTTTTTGCCGCTGATCCCCAGGTCCATGCCTGCCCTCTCTGCTGTCGCGTTGACGGCGCCGGACCTCCGCGGCCCGCCGCTCCGAAGCGGTCCAGTATAGGAGCGCGCCCGCCGGCAGGGAATTTTTTTCTAATTGGACCGGCCAAGAAAAATGGGGCCCCGCGAAGGGCCCCATCGGCAATGCAGCGCGCTGCGCTTATTGCATCAACCCATCCATTGGCTCACGGGCGCCGCGGTATCTTGCAGCGGCTGCGCGATCACGTCGATCAGCGCAGGGCCGTCGTGCTCCATGGCGGCCTTGATCGCGGCGTCCAGCTTGGACGGGTCCTCAACACGCCACGCCTTCACGCCATAGGCCTCGGCGATACGCGCATGATCGGTGCGATTGAAGTCCACGCTGTAGTAGCGCTTGTCGTAGCCGGCCTTCTGGCTGGCCTTGATCCAACCGTAGACCGAGTTCGAGAACACCACCATCAGCAGCGGCGCCTTGTGGCGCACGATGGTTTCCAATTCACCCACCGTGAAGCCGAAGCTGCCGTCGCCCATCACCGACACGCACTTCGATTGCGGACGGCCGACCCAGGCGCCCAGCGCCGCCGACATCGAAAAGCCCAACGCGCCGTGGGCGCGGTTGGTGATGAAGTGGCGGCCGGGACGCGAGACGTCGTAATAGGCCGAAAAATACGGGCACGGCGTGCCGGGGTCCGCGCAGACTACCGCGTCGTCGGGCAGCAGGCGGTTCAGCGACTGCACCACGCGCTCGGGGCGGATCGGCGCGTCCAGGCTGGCGGCCAGCGGCTCAAGCTGCGCGCGACGCGCTTCCTTGGCGCGCCCGGCCAGCACCGCGCCGTCGGTCGCATCGGATGGCCGGTGCTTGATGCGCGCCTGCACTTCGGCGGACAGCGCTTCGAGGGCCAGCTTGGCATCGCCCACCAGACCGACTTCGGTCAGGTAGTTGGCGCCGATCACCATCGGGTCGATGTCGATGTGCAGGATCGGCACGTTGCGGTTCGGGAAGCGCCAGTGCTCGGTCGAGGTCGACCCGGCGCGGCAGCCCACGAAGAGCACCACGTCGGCAGCCGCCACCACATCGCGCGTCGCCATCACGCCGCCGTTCGATCCCACCACGCCGGCATTCAGCGGATGGGTGTCGGCCAGGCTGCCCTGCCCGCTCACCGTCACGCACACCGCCGCCTTCAAGGCCTCGGCAACTTCCTGCAGCGCGCCGCAGGCGCCGGCGATGACCACGCCGCCGCCGCAGATGATCACCGGCGAGCGCGCCGCCACCAGGCGTTGCGCGGCGCGCGCCACGTCGGCGGGATCCGGTGCGAAGCGCATGGCGGGGAAACTGCCGTGCTCGGGCTGCGCCCACACGTCGGACGCATCCACTTCCTGCTTCATCACGTCATAGGGAAAGCACAGGTGCGCCGAGCCGGGCTTGCCGGTCGTCATGGCGCGGAAGGCCGCCCGCACCATGCCCGGAATCTGGTCCGCGCGGTCGATCGTGCGGTTCCACTTGGTCAGCGGGCGGTAGAGCGCCTCCTGGTCCAGCTCGGTCAGCGGATACTTGCCGCGCGAGCCGACGGCCACGTCCGACGTGATGCCCAGTACGGGAATCGACGACTCGTTGGCTTCGACCAGGCCAGGCAGCAGATAGGTCGCGCCGCCGCCGCTCGGGCCTTCGCAAACGCCGACCTTGCCGGTCACGCGTGCATAGGCGTCGGCCATGTAGGCCGCGCTGCGCTCGTCACGCGTCAGGATGTGCTGCATGCCGTGGTCCAGGCGGTACAGCGCGTCATAAAGCGGCAGCGTGGTGTCGCCGCACAGGCCAAAGATATGTTTGACGCCGTTGTGTTGCAGCATCCGCACCATCGCTTCGGCGCCGTTCATGTGTTCCATGTCATCTCCACGTAATTCGGGAGCCGGGCCGGGGCGGCTGTCAGCCGCCCCGGCACGACGCCGTTCAGTTGTCCAGATTGATGTTGCTGCTCTTGATGAAGGCGCTCCAGCGGTCGTACTCCGACTTCACGTACGCATCCAGCGCAGGACCATCAGACGCAACGATCTCAAAGCCCGCTTCCGTGATCTTCTTCTTGATCTCGGGATCGGCCAGCACCGCCTGGAAATCAGCCGTCAGTTTCTTGACGGTGGCTTCCGGCGTGCCCTTCGGGGCGAACATGCCGCTCCACGAATAAGCGACAAAGCCGGGGAAGCCCGATTCGGCCACGGTGGGCACGTTGGGCAGTTCGGGCAGGCGCTTTTCACCGGCGACGGCCAGCGGCTTGATCTTGCCGGCCTGGATCTGGCCACGCAGCGCGGCAAAGCTCAGCCACGTCATGTTGGCCTGCCCGCCGACGACCGCCTGAATGGCCGGTCCGCCGCCGCCATACGGCACGTGCAGCAGCTCAACCTTCGACAGCCGCTTGAGCTCTTCCGGCGCCAGATGGTTCAGCGAGCCCACGCCCGTCGACGCATAGTTGAACTTGTTGGGCGGCTGCTTGGCGGCTGCCGCCAGGAACTCCTTCAGGTTGTCCCCAGGCACGCTCGGATTCGCGCCGATCACCAACGGAAAGCGCACCGTCTGCCCGATGGCGACAAAATCCTTGAACGTGTCGTACGGCAGCTTGGGCTTCACGGCCGGATTGATGCCGTGATTGTCGAAGCTGACCAGCAGCGTGTTGCCGTCCGGTTCGGCGCGCGCCACGAACGCCGTGGCGATCTGGCTGGCGGCGCCCGGGCGGTTCTCGACCACCACCGCGCGGCCGCCCATCTGCTGCGACAGGCGCGGCTGCAGGATCCGCGCCAGGATATCGGTGCTGCCGCCCGGCGGATACGGCACGACGAGAATCAGCGGCCGTTCCTCGGCCATCGCCGGCGCGGCGATAAAGGCGCCCCCGGCCGCGGCCAGCGTGCATACCGCCGCCAGCGCCCGCTTGATCGTTCTATTCATCAGTTTTCCCCTGCTGTTGTGGTGTTGGCCGGCACTACCGTGGCGGGTTCGGCCTGGTCCCGCATGTAAATCGTTGAAAAGCCCGTGCGGATGACGTCGGTGATCTGGTCCAGCCGGCGGCCGATATGCGCACTGATGAGGCCGGGCAACGCCTCGATGTCGCGCTTTTGCAGCGCGTCCACGATGCGCAGGTGCTCGCCTTGCGTATGGCTGCGGCGTCCTTGCTGCATGTCGATCCAGCGCACGAAATGAATGCGCGCGTTGACGCTTTCCAGCGCCCGCACGAATTCTTCGTTGCGCGAGTAACGCGCCAGCGCCAGGTGAAAGGCTTCGTCCAGTTCCAGCAGCCGGGCGGCGTCGCTGTCATCGGGCTCGTCGCGCGAGCGTTCGACGAAGGCGCGCAGGCTGGCAAGCTCCTCGTCGGTCGCGCGCTCGCAGGCTGCACGCACGATGCCGGCTTCCAGCACCGCGCGGTATTCATAAAGACTGTGGATCTGCTTGGCGTCCAGCAGGCGGGCAATAAAGCCGCGATTGACCGCGCGCGTCAGAAATCCTTCGACCATCAACTGGTTCAGCACCTCGCGCAGCGGCGTGCGGCTGACGTGCAGCCGGCGCGCAAGCTCAACCTCGTTGATGCGTTCACCCGGCTTGAATTCAAAGCGCACCGCCATGGCCTTGACGGCGCCATACAACTCGGCCTGCCCGGCCGAGGTGCGGGCCGCGCGGGCAACAGGGGTGGCTGCAGATTGGGAGAGCGTCATACCGGATCGCCTGTGGCAATGCTCCAGTCGGGATGAAGTGCATACTAAAGTGCATACACTTTGACGGACAACCCGGGTTTGCCCCAGGCGGGCACCCTTTTCACGGTCGTCGCCCACGGCCGCCTCGTGGCGGGGACGGGCAGGCATGAAAAAGCCCGCCAGGCGGCGGGCTATCGGCAAGCAGTCGGTACGTGGAAGGCTACAGTCCGGTATCCAGCGTGTAGTGCGCGCCATCGCGATTTTCGAGGGTCAGCGTGGACAGGACAGGCGTCTGCGCGGTGTCATCCTGCTGGACGTGAATGCGCAGGTTCGCCAGCGGCACGTCCCAGCCGCCGTTGGCGGCTTCGGCAGTCACCCCGGCCACCAGCGCCAGACGCTCGGCCACGCCGCGGGCGTCCGCCGCGCGCGCATCGATACGATGCAGGCTGCGAGCGCCATTGGGATGCGCCATCAGCTCGGGCGACCAGACGCACTCGGGCGTCAGGTGTCGGCAGAAATACATGCGAATGCCGGGCAAGGGCTGCTCGGCAAATCGCACGGTATGGAAACGGGCCTGGACTTCCTGACCGTCCAGCATGGCCGGACGGGTCAGTTCCTGGACGGGATTGACGGCAAAGCCGGCGTCCTGCAGCCGTTTGTAGGTGGCCTCGGCGTCATAGGTCCGGAACACCAGCGCTTCCAGACCAAACGGCGAATCGGCAATTTCCTTGCGCGCGGGCGGCGCGCCCGGCGGCCAACCCAGCAATTCGACGTACGTGCCTTCCAGCACGATCAGGCGATTGCACGACCCCAGGTTGTGCACAGCCTTGTCGCTGAGGTGAAACCCCTGCCGTTCGTAATGGGGCGCCAGCGCATCCAGCCGGTCTCGCACCATGACGACGGCGTGGTCGAATTCAGTGCGGCCGACAGAATGCAGCATGAAGGCTAACCCCTTTTATCAGACCAGCTTACCGTGGCACTGCTTGTACTTCTTGCCGCTGCCGCACGGGCACGGATCGTTGCGGCCGACCTTGGGCAGTGCGTTGCGCGCGGGTTGCGCACCCGTTTCCTGCGCATCGGAAGCCAGCGCCTCGTCGTAGTCGGAGTGGTGATACTGCACGTTCTGCACATGCGACTGCGCCGCTTCGGCTTCGGCCTGCTCGACCTGTTCCGACGACTGCACGCGCACCGTCATCAGCACCTTCACCACGTCGTCGCGCACGCGTTCCAGCATGCCCGAGAACAGTTCGAAGGCTTCGCGCTTGTATTCCTGCTTGGGATTCTTCTGCGCATAGCCGCGCAGATGGATGCCCTGACGCAGGTAATCCAGCGCCGACAGGTGCTCGCGCCAGTGTGTGTCGATCGCCTGCAGCATGATCGAACGTTCGAACTGCGACCACGATTCCTCGCCCACCTGGTCGACCTTGGCCTGGTACGCATCGCGCGCCGCGGCCACCACGCGTTCGCGCAGTTCTTCGTCGTTCAGGTTGGGTTCTTTTTCCAGCATCTCGGTCAGCGGCAGATGCAGGTGCCAGTCGGCTTCCAGCGCCTTCTGCAGCGCGGGGATGTCCCACTGTTCTTCCACCGATTCCGGCGGCACGTACGTGTTGAACAGATCGGTCACCGCGGCGTCGCGCAGGTTCTGCACGGTTGCGCTGACGCTGGCGGCTTCCAGCACGTCGTTGCGCTGCGAGTACAGCACCTTGCGCTGGTCGTTGGAAACGTCGTCGTATTCCAGCAATTGCTTGCGGATGTCGAAGTTGCGGCCTTCGACCTTGCGCTGCGCAGTCTCGATCGAGCGCGTGACCATGCCGGCCTCGATGGGCTCGCCCTCGGGCAGCTTCAGGCGTTCCATGATGGCGCGCACGCGGTCGCCCGCGAAGATGCGCATCAGCGAATCTTCCAGCGACAGGTAGAAGCGGGACGAGCCCGGATCGCCCTGACGGCCGGCACGGCCGCGCAGCTGGTTGTCGATACGGCGCGATTCATGGCGCTCGGTGCCGATGATGCGCAGGCCGCCCGCAGCCTTGACCTGATCGTTCAGCGGCTTCCATTCGGCGCGGATCTTTTCGATGCGCGCGGTCTTCTCGGCTTCGGACAGCGATTCGTCGGCGCGGATCAGGTCGACCTGCTTGTCGACACTGCCGCCCAGCACGATGTCGGTACCGCGACCGGCCATGTTGGTGGCGATCGTGATGTGGCCCGGCTTGCCGGCTTCGGCCACGATCTCGGCTTCGCGGGCGTGCTGCTTGGCGTTCAGGACCTCGTGCGGCAGCTTGGCCTTCTTCAGCAGGCCCGACAGCAGCTCGGAGTTCTCGATGCTGGTGGTGCCCACCAGCACGGGCTGGCCGCGCTGGTGGCAATCACGGATGTCTTCGAGGATGGCGTTGTACTTTTCGCCGTCGGTCTTGAAGACCTGGTCGTTCTGGTCTTTACGGACCATGGGCTTGTTGGTCGGGATGATGACCGTCTCGAGCCCGTAGATTTCCTGGAATTCGTACGCTTCCGTGTCTGCCGTACCGGTCATGCCGGACAGCTTTTCGTACATGCGGAAGTAGTTCTGGAACGTGATCGATGCCAGCGTCTGGTTTTCGTGCTGGATCTTCACGCCTTCCTTGGCTTCGACGGCCTGGTGCAGGCCATCGGACCAACGGCGGCCCACCATCAGGCGGCCCGTGAATTCGTCAACGATCACCACTTCGCCGTCTTGCACGACGTACTGCTGGTCGCGGAAGAACAGGGTGTTGGCGCGCAGCGCCACCATCAGGTGGTGCATCAGCGCAATGTGGCGCGGGTCGTACAGCGATTCGCCTTCGGGCAGGATGCCCAGTCGGGCAAGAATGCCTTCGGCGTGTTCGTGGCCGGCTTCCGACAGGTAGACCTGCTGGCTCTTTTCGTCGACCCAGTAATCGCCTTCGGGTTCCGGCTCCTGCGGCTTGGGCTCGTGCGCCATGCGCGTCAGCAGCGGCGGCACCGCGTTCATGCGGACGTAGAGTTCGGTGTGGTCTTCGGCCTGGCCGGAGATGATCAGCGGCGTGCGGGCCTCGTCGATCAGGATCGAGTCCACTTCGTCGACGATGGCGTAGAACAGCACGCGCTGGCGGCGGTCTTCAACACGGAATTCCATGTTGTCGCGCAGGTAGTCGAAACCGAATTCGTTGTTGGTGCCGTACGTGATGTCGGCAGCGTACGCGGCCTTCTTTTCGTCGTTCGGCTGCTGCGGCACCACCACGCCGGTGGACATGCCCAGGAACCGGTACAGGCGGCCCATCCATTCGGCGTCGCGGCGGGCCAGGTAGTCGTTCACCGTGACCACGTGCACGCCCTTGCCGGCGATGGCGTTTAGGTAGACGGGCAGCGTCGCCATGAGCGTCTTGCCTTCACCCGTGCGCATTTCGGCGATCTTGCCGTTATGCAGGGCGATGCCGCCCAGCATCTGCACGTCGAAATGCCGCATGCCGAACACCCGCTTGCCGGCTTCGCGCACAACGGCGAAAGCTTCGGGAAGCAGATCGTCCAGGGACGTGCCCTGGGCGTGGCGGGAGCGGAATTCGTCGGTCTTGGCCGCCAGTTCCGCGTCGGAGAGCGCGGAGATCTTGGGTTCGAGCCCATTGATCTGGGTTACCAGCTTGCGATACTGCTTAAGCAGCCGGTCGTTGCGGCTACCTATGAGTTTTTTGAGCAGAGAAACCATGCGTATGTCGGCCGCACGAGCCACACCACACCCGAAGCGCTTGGGGCAGCGTCACCCGTGACTTGATGTTATTGGTTGAGCGGGGGTCCGCCGGGAAACGAACCAGTTTAACGCACCTGGAGCGTAATAGCCTGGACCTATGACCAGGGTAGCACTGTCGGCCGGTTTGACCGGCCAACCCGCGAAGGGTTCAAGGCGCGGCAGCCTGCGCGACGGCGGGCGGCGCGTGCTGAGGCTGCGGCCCCAGGAAGAGGCGCGGATCCAGCGGTTGCCCGGCAAGGCGGACCTCGAAATGCAGGTGCGGGCCGGTGGATCGGCCAGAGCTGCCGACGCGCGCGACCTGCTGGCCGCGCTCGACCAAATCGCCCTGCTTGACCAGCAACGAAGACGCATGGGCGTAGCGAGTGATCAGGCCGTCGCCGTGGTCGATCTCGACCATGTTGCCAAAGCCGGGCGCCCACTTGGCCTCGAGCACCACGCCGCCGGACGCGGCCAGAATCGGCGTGCCGGAGGGCGCCGCGAAATCCAGCCCTTCGTGCATGGCCGAACGGCCCGTCACCGGGTTGCGGCGCCAGCCATACGAGGACGACAGATAGGGGTAATCGGTGATCGGCATGGCGGTCGGCATGCGCGCCTGATCCGCCGAACGCTTGGTGAGCGCCGCGTCCAGCAACTTCAGGTTGTCAGTCTGCTGCGACAGCCGTGCCTGGATCTCGTCGAGCTGCCGGCCCAGCGCCTCGGCCGACGCCGCGCTGGGCGGCGGATGGTCGGTAAATAGGTCGTCCATGACCTGCGTGGCCTCGGGATGCGCCGGTGCCTCGGGCTGCGCCGACGCCAGCTGCTGGGCCAGTTCCGGGTCGGTGTAGGCCACGCCCGCCACCTTGGCCACGCGCTGGCCCAAGCCGTCGATGCTGACCAGCTTGGCCTGCAGCGCGCCGACCTTCGAAGCCAGCAGGTTCATATTTTCACGCAGGAAATCGGCGTCGCGCCCAGGCTGCTCAGAGAGCGGCCATCCCATCGTGTGGACGGCGGGAAGGATCGGAGTGATGTATCGTTGAAGCGCTGCGCCAAAAATGGCCGCGGTAATCAAGGCGCCCCCCAGGAACAACGCCAGTCGCGCGCCGCCCAGGGTGAAATGCCCGTCCTGCCCGTCGCGGGCGTGCATAATCACGATCTTCAAGGTTTGCTTCCTAATTCTTTTAAAGCCGGCATGAATAGACCCGCTTCATACCGTCAACGTTCCAGTACCAGCCGGCGCGTAGAAAATACCGCCCTGGGATGGCTGGGTCATGACATGCGGGGCGCCGGTGTATTGGCGACTGCCCGCAAGCATCTGCAAATTCAATACGCGGTGGCGGCGGTGTTGCCCGCCCCGCTGGGTGCTGTGTGCCAGGTCGCCAAGCTGGAAAACCTGTGTCTGCACCTGGTGGTGCCGACCGCCGCGCATGCGGCCAAGATGCGTCAATTGGCGCCGCGCATCGCGCGGTCTCTGGCGGACCAGGGCTGGAACCTTAACGAAATTGCCATCAAGGTACAAGCGGGGTTACCCAAGCCCGGCGCCCGTCAGCCGCGCCCTCCCACAGAGGCGCAGCCGCTGAACGACAAGGCTCTAGGTGCGTTCGAAACGCTGCACGGCAATCTGCGGCCAGGTCCGTTGGCCGATGCCGTCGCCAAGCTCTTGAAGCATCACAAGAGTAGCTGAGCAACCCGGCTTTGTCCGGCAACTCAAAGGGCCGGAAACGTCGCGAAACCAACTTTTCAGACCGATGGCCGGATGGTTGGCTACCGGATTGCGACTATCGCGCGAGGGGATGACGGCCAGCGTCGTCCCTAAGGAGAAACCCAAGCGGGTATCTAAGCAGAAACCCGCGCTGGGCCAGGGGTGGCCCCCGTGCGCGGGTTCAGCGGAAGCCTGGCGTCAGGCCAGTTTCCATTCATGGCGAAACGCCTGGGGCGCTTCTGCCTGCGATTCGTACGTGACGATTTCCCAGGCGTCGCGCTGCTCGAGCAGCGCGCGGGCAAGCTGGTTGTTCAGGCCGTGGCCCGATTTGCACGCCACATAACGTGCCACCAGCGGCTTGCCCAGCAGATACAGGTCGCCGATGGCGTCCAGGATCTTGTGCTTGACGAATTCATCGTCGTAACGCAGCCCGTCGCTGTTCAGCACGCGGTACTCGTCCATGACGATGGCGTTGTCCAGGCTGCCGCCACGGGCCAGGCCCATCGACCGCAGGGCCTCGACTTCATTCACGAAACCAAAGGTGCGCGCCCGCGCGATTTCGCGAACGTACGAATGCGTGGCGAAATCGATTTCGGCGAAATTTGCCGTGGAATCGATGGCGGGGTGACGAAAGTCGATCGAGAAAGCCAGCGCGTACCCTTCATGGGGTTCGAGCCGGGCCCATTTTTCGTTGCGGCCTTCGCCTTCACGCACTTCCACCGGCTTCAACACACGGATGAACTGCTTGGGCGCGTTCTGCTCGACGATGCCCGCCGAGCGCAACAGATAAACAAACGTCGCCGCGCTGCCGTCCATGATGGGGACTTCTTCGGCAGTGAGGTCGACGTGCAGGTTGTCGATACCCAGGCCGGCCAACGCCGACATGAGATGTTCCACGGTCGACACGCGAACATTGCCCTGTTGCAGCACGGACGCCATACGGGTGTCGCCCACGCCGGTGGCTTGCGCGGGCAGGTCGACGACCTGCGGCAGATCCACCCGGTGAAAGACGATGCCGGTATTGGGCTGTGCCGGACGCAGGGTGAGCTCCACCCGCCGTCCTGAGTGGACGCCGACGCCTGTCGTGCGGACGAGATTCTGGATGCTGCGCTGTCGGAACATGAGACTTGGAATTTTGAACCCGGAAGCCGGCAAGATAAGTACGGATTGCCGGCGTAACCGAAGTATTGTAACGCTGTCCGATCCATGCCGCCATTCAAACTGGCGTTCAGATCGGCCGAAACCTCCGTCCCTTATTTAACGTGCAAGGGAAACACGGACCGCTCTGCCTCCGGCTCGCCCGTGGGGACAGGCGAGCCGGAGTGAGGGAGTGCAGTTAGAGCCGTTGACCGGCTCTAGGTTCAGTCCGCCTGCTTACGCAGGAAGGCCGGGATGTCGAAATGATCCATTCCCGAGCTTTCCAGCGCCCGCACCTGGGCCGACGCCTGGCTGCGCGGATTGCGCATGACAGACGGCATGTCCAGATTGCGGTAGTCGCCGCCTTGGCCGGCCGGCATCGTGCCCATGGGCATGTTGTCGGTGCCGGTGCGCAGCACTTCAGCGGTGTTCTGCACCAGTTGCGGACGGGCTTGCGCACGGCCAAGGCCGGTTGCAACCACCGTGACACGCAGGTTTTCGCCCATGGACTCGTCGTAGGCGGTGCCGAAGATCACGGTCGCGTCATCCGAAGCGTAGCTGCGGATCGTTTCCATGATTTCGCGCGTTTCGCGCATCTTCAGCGAGCGGCTGGCGGTGATGTTGACCAGCACGCCACGCGCGCCGTTCAGATCCACACCTTCCAGCAGCGGGCAAGCAATGGCGTGCTCGGCGGCAACACGTGCGCGATCCGCGCCCGATGCCGACGCCGTGCCCATCATGGCCTGGCCCTGCTCACCCATGATCGTCTTCACGTCTTCGAAGTCGACGTTGACGTTGCCTTCGACGTTGATGATTTCGGCGATACCCGCGCACGCGTTGTGCAGGATGTCGTCGGCCGAACGGAAGCAGTCTTCCTGCGTCGCGTCCTCGTCCATCAGTTCATAGAGGTTCTCATTGAGCACCACGATGAGCGAATGCACGTGCTTGGCCAGTTCCGAGATACCGTCCTCGGCCATCTTCAGGCGCTTATTGCCTTCAAAGGTGAAGGGCTTGGTGACCACGCCCACGGTCAGGATGCCCAGTTCCTTCGCCACTTCGGCCACGACCGGACCCGCACCGGTACCGGTGCCGCCGCCCATGCCCGCGGTGATGAAGACCATGTGCGCGCCGTTCAGCGCGGCACGGATTTCCTCACGCGCGGTTTCCGCCGACGCGCGTCCCTGCTCGGGCTTGGCGCCCGCGCCCAGACCGGTACGGCCCAGGCGGATCTGCACCGGCGCATTGGTTGCCGCCAGCGCTTGCGCATCGGTATTGGCGCAGATGAAATCCACGCCGTGCACACCGCTGCGAATCATGTGCGCCACGGCATTGCCGCCCGCACCACCCACACCAACGACCTTGATTACGGTCCCTTTGGTGTTGTTCTCAAGCATCTCAAAGTTCATCATGATGACTCCCTCACAAGTCCGAATTTGCAAATCACAAAAATTCCCCGACAACCTATCTTTTGTGAATCGCCTCAAAGCCGACGCCGGCTACATAGGCCCGCTACGGGTTTGAGACGCCTCCTCTTTCTGGCGCTCCCCGCTAGACAGCCGCGGTTCGCACCAAGGAGCAGGCCCCAACCTGCACCCTTTAATTCATGAACCACTCTTTCATGCGCGCAAGCAGGCTCTTGAAGTTGCCCGTCTGCGCAGCCACCTTGCGGCCACGCACACGCTGCATGCGCGCTTCCTGCAGCAGCCCCATCACCGTCGAGAAACGCGGATTGCGCATCACGTCGGCAAGGCTGCCTTCATACTCGGGCACCGCCACGCGAACCGGCTTGAGAAACACGTCCTCGGCCAGTTCGATCATGCCGGGCAGCTGCGCGGATCCGCCGGTCAGGACCACGCCGGAAGCCAGCAGGTCCTCGTAGCCGGAATCGCGCACCACCTGCTGCACCAGCGTGAACAGTTCTTCGACGCGTGGCTCGATCACCGCGCCCAGCGCCTGGCGCTTGACCTGACGCGGGCCGCGGTCGCCCAGGCCCGGCACTTCCACGGACTCGTCCGGGCTGGCCAGCACCTGCTTGGCGACGCCGTAGCGCAGCTTGATTTCTTCGGCATCGGGCGTGGGCGTGCGCAGCATCGCCGCGATGTCGTTGGTGATCTGATCGCCGGCGATGGGCAGCACGGCGGTGTGGCGGATCGCGCCGCCGGTGAAGATGGCAACGTCGGTCGTGCCCCCGCCGATGTCGACGAGAACCACGCCCAGTTCCTTTTCGTCGGCGGTCAGCACGGCCAGGCTGGAGGCGAGCGGCTGCAGGATCAGGTCCTGCACTTCCAGGCCGCAGCGGCGGACGCACTTGACGATGTTCTGCGCAGCGCTGACGGCGCCGGTCACGATGTGCACGCGTACTTCCAGGCGCAGGCCGCTCATCCCGATGGGCTCGCGGATGTCTTCCTGGCCGTCGACGATGAACTCCTGCGTCAGCACGTGCAGCACCTGCTGGTCCGTCGGGATGTTCACCGCCTTGGCGGTCTCGATGACGCGGGCGACGTCGGTGGCGGTGACTTCCTTGTCCTTCACGGCGACCATGCCGCTGGAATTGAAGCTGCGGATATGGCTGCCGGCGATGCCGGTGTAGACGTCTCGAATCTTGCAATCTGCCATCAGCTCGGCTTCTTCAAGCGCGCGCTGAATGGAATTCACAGTGGTCTCGATGTTGACGACCACGCCCTTGCGCATGCCGCGCGATTCGTGCTGGCCCAGGCCAAGCACCTCGAAGCGGCCTTCAGGCAGGATTTCAGCCACCACAGCCACCACCTTGCTGGTGCCGATATCGAGGGCGACGATAAGGTCCTTGATGTCACGGGTCATGGCGTTAGCGTTTCTTGGGAGGTTTCGGTGTGGATTTGGATTTGGTTTCCGACGCGGGCAACGGGGCCAGCGCCAGGGCGAAACCATTCGGATAGCGCAGGTCGGCCTGCGTGACGGTGCGCCCTACCAGGCGCCCCGACACGGTGGGCCACGCCTGCACAAAGCGTTGAATACGAGCCGCGAACGGCAAGGCGCCGGGCAGGCCGTGCGGGTCCGGCGCATCGGCGCCCGGATCGCGGCCCAGGTCCAGCAGCATGCCGTTGGAAAGCACGACGCGCCAGGCGTAGCGCGGGCTCAGTTCCAACTGTTCCACATGCATGTCCAGCGGTGCGAACCAGCGCGCCAGCTCGGCGTAGCGCTGCACGACCAGCGCTTCCGTGCCGTCGGGTCCGGAGAACTGCGGCAGCACCGTGTCGTCGTCCACCTCGCCCGTGTTGGCCGTGAACGCCTCGCCCCAGGTGTTGATCATCTGGTTCTCGTTCCACAGCGCCAGGGGCTGCTGTTCCTCGATGCGCACACGCAGCACGTTCGGCCAGATCCGCCGCACCGTGGCATGCCGGACCCAGGGCACCGATTCGAAGATCTCGCGCGCGTCGTCCAGGTCCACCGTGAAGAAGTTGCCCTTCACGCGGCCCGCGATCGCCGAACGCACGGCGCCCGTCGACACATAGTGAAGCTCGGTGTCCGGCATCGATTCCAGCTCGATCGCCGACAGCGTGAAATACGGACGTTGCGCTACCCACACCACGCCCGCGATGAGCATGGCGGCAACCGCCAGCACGGCGAGCGTGTTGGCGATCAGGTTGGTAGTACGAGCGTCGTTCCACACGGAGTATCCAGGTCAAGCGTTGCGGGCGTGGCCGTGCACCTTGCACGAGGCCTCGGACAGGATGGCCACGCACAATTCTGCATAGCCGATCCCCACGGCCTTCGCGGCCATGGGCACCAGGGAGTGGCCGGTCATGCCGGGCGAAGTATTCATTTCAAGCAGCCAGGGCCGGTTGTCGGCATCGAGGATGAAATCGGCGCGGCCCCAGCCTTCGCAGCCCAGCGTCTGATAGGCCTTGACGGCAATCCGCGCGACTTCTTCAGCGACGTCCGCGGGCAAGGCGGCCGGGCAGAAATACTGCGTGTCGTCGGAGAAATACTTGTGTTCGTAGTCGTAGTTGCCGCCCGGCGCCGCGATCTCGATCACCGGCAGCGCGCGCGCCGCCTTGCCCGAGCCCAGCACGGCCACGGTCAGCTCGCGCCCAGTGATGAACTGCTCGGCCAGGACCTCGCTGTCGTACTGCGCGGCTGCGGCGTAGGCTTCCTTCATGTCTGAGTAGCCGACGACCTTGGTGATGCCCACGGTCGAGCCCTCGTGCGGCGGCTTGATGATCAGCGGCAGTTGCAGGCGGTCGGGGACCAGGCGCAGTTCGGTATCGGCATCCAGCACTTCAAAGTCGGGCGTGGGCAGGCCATGCTGCAGCCAGATGCGCTTGGTCATGGTCTTGTCCATGGCCAGTGCCGAGGCCATCGGGCCGCTGCCCGTGTAAGGAATGCCCAACAGTTCCAGCGCGCCCTGCAGGGTGCCGTCTTCGCCGTAACGGCCGTGCAGCGCGATGAACACGCGGTCAAAACCTTGATCGGCCAGTTCGGCAAGACTGCGCTCGCCGGTGTCGAACAGGTGCGCGTCCACGCCGGCGCTGGTCAGCGCCTCGTGAACGCCCTTGCCGGACATGAGCGAAACTTCACGTTCGGCGGACCGGCCGCCGTACAACACACCCACCTTGCCGAATTGCTTGCTCATGCCAGCTCTCCCACCTGGGCGGGGACCTTGCTGATCGAACCCGCCCCCATCACGATGACGACGTCGCCATCGCGCACGAAATCCACAACCGTCTGCGGCAGCTCCGCCACGTCTTCCACGAATACCGGCTCGACCTTGCCGGCCACGCGCAACGCGCGCGACAGGGCACGTCCGTCAGCGGCGACCAGCGGCGGTTCGCCAGCGGCATAGACCTCGGTCAGCAGGACGGCGTCAGCCGTGCCCAACACCCGCACGAAATCCTCGAAGCAATCGCGCGTCCGCGTGTAGCGGTGCGGCTGGAAGGCCAGCACGATGCGACGATCGGGCCAGGCGCCGCGCGCCGCAGCCAGCGTTGCCGACATTTCGACCGGATGGTGGCCGTAATCGTCGATCACCGTGAACGTGCCGCCGCCGTGGTTGGCCGGCACCGGGAATTCGCCCGTCTGCGTGAAGCGGCGGCCCACGCCCTTGAACGCGCGCAGCGCCTCGCAGATGGCGGCGTCGGACACGCCCAGCTCGGTCGCCACGGCGATCGCGGCCAGCGCGTTGCGCACGTTGTGCAGGCCGGGCAGATTCAGTTCGACGTTCAGGGGCGGCAACAGCGTGTCGCGGTGAGTGCGCTGCACGTTGAAGCGCATGCGCGTGCCGTCGGGCTGCACCTCATAGGCACGCACCTGCGCTTCTTCGTTCAGGCCGTAGGTCGTGATGGGACGCGACACGAACGGCATGATCTCGCGCACGTTCGCGTCGTCCGAGCACAGCACGGCGCTGCCGTAGAACGGCAGGCGCTGCGTGAATTCGATGAACGCGCTCTTGAGCCGCGCCACGTCGTGCCCGTAGGTGTCCATGTGATCGGCATCGATATTGGTCACGATGGCCATCACGGGCAGCAGGTTCAGGAACGAGGCGTCCGACTCGTCGGCCTCGACCACGATGTAGTCGCCCTGCCCCAGCCGCGCATTGGCGCCCGCCGAATTCAGGCGGCCGCCGATCACGAACGTGGGGTCCAGGTCGCCCGCCGCCAGCACGCTGGCGACCAGGCTGGTCGTGGTGGTCTTGCCGTGCGTGCCGGCCACGGCGATGCCGCGCTTCAAGCGCATCAGCTCGGCCAGCATGATGGCGCGCGGCACCACCGGAATACGCGCAGAGCGCGCGGCGATCACTTCGGGGTTGTCGCCCGCCACCGCGGTGGACGTGACGATGGCGCTGGCGCCCGTGACGTTGCTGGCGGCATGGCCGATCGCGATCTTCACGCCCAGGCCGGCCAGGCGGCGCGTCACCGCCGACTCGTTCAGGTCGGAACCGCTGATGTCGTAGCCCAGGTTCAGCAGCACTTCGGCAATGCCGCTCATACCCGAACCGCCGATGCCTACAAAATGGATATGTTGAATTCTGTGTTTCATGATGAACGCCCCGCTGCTTGTTCACAGACGTCGGCGATATGGGCGGCCGCGTCGGGACGCGCATGCGCGCGGGCCCGGACGGCGACAGCCTCGAGTTCTTGTCGGGTGCGCTGGCTCAGCCAGTCCGCCAGCCACTCAGGCGTCAGGGCGGTCTGCGGCTGCAGCCAGGCGGCCTGCGCGTCGCTCAGGAAGCGCGCGTTGGCAGTTTGGTGGTCATCGATGGCGTGGGGGAACGGCACGAACAGCGCCGCGACGCCGGCGGCCGCCACTTCGGACACCGTCATGGCGCCTGCGCGGCAGATCAGCAGATCGGCGTCGGCCATGGCGCCCGCCATGTCGTCGATGAAAGCGCGGCAATCGGCCTGCACGCCCGCCTGGGCGTAGGCCTGTTGCAGCGCCGGCAAATGTTGTTCACCGGCCTGGTGGACGACCGTCGGCCGGTTCTCGAGCGGCAGACGCGCCAGCGCCTGCGGCACGGTGGTGTTCAAGGCTTGCGCCCCCAGGCTGCCGCCCACCACCAGCACGCGCAGCGGCCCGGTGCGGCCGGCATAGCGTTCGGCGGGATCCGGCAAGGCGCACAAATCGGCGCGCACCGGGTTGCCCATCGCTTCGCCCTTGGGCAGCACGCCGGGAAATCCGCTCAGCACACGGCGCGACATCTTCGCCAGGCACTTGTTGGCGGTGCCGGCGACGGCATTCTGTTCGTGCACGACCAGCGGCGTGCCGCGCAGCGCCGCGATCACGCCGCCCGGAAATGCCACGTAACCGCCCATGCCCAACACCACGTCGGGACGCACGTCGGACAGCCGCGACCACGCTTGCGCGAACGCGCGCAGCAGCAGGAACGGCAGCTTCAGCAACGCGGACGCGCCCTTGCCGCGCACGCCTTGGAAGCGCAGCGGCACCAGTTCGATGCCGCGCGGCGGCACGAGGCGGCCTTCCATCTTTTCGGGATTGCCCAGCCACAGCACGCGCCAGCCGCGCTCGCGCAGCACGTCGGCCACGGCGAGACCCGGCATGATATGACCGCCGGTGCCACCGGCCATGATCAGGATCGTGCGAGCGGCGGTCATACCCGTCCCCCGCGCATCATGATGCGGTTTTCCACGTCGACCCGGATCAGCATCGCCAGCGCGCACAGGTTCATCACCACGCCCGAACCGCCGTAGCTCATCAGGGGCAGCGTCAGGCCCTTGGTGGGCAGCAGGCCCAGGCACACGCCCATGTTGATGAACGACTGCACGCCGAACCACATGGCCACGCCGTGCGCGACCAGGCCGGCGAACGTGCGTTCCATGGCGATGGCCTGACGGCCGATGTCGAATCCGCGGTACACGATGATGGCGAACAGCGTGATCACCAGCATGACGCCGGCAAAGCCCAGTTCCTCGCCCACCACCGCCATCAGGAAGTCGGTGTGCGCCTCGGGCAGGTAATGCAGTTTTTCCACGCTGGCGCCCAGGCCCACGCCGAACCATTCACCGCGACCCAGCGCAATCAGCGAGTGCGACAGCTGGTACGCGCTGCCGTAGGCGTTGTCTTCGTTCCAGGGGTCCAGGTAGGCGAACAGCCGCGCACGACGCCATGGCGATAGCCAGATCAGCATCAGGAACGTGCCCACCAGCACGGCGAGCAGGCTGCTGAAATACTTGCCGTTGATGCCGCCCAGAAACAGGATGCCGATGGCAATGGCCACGATCACCATGAACGCGCCCAGGTCGGGCTCGAGGAGCAGCAGCATGCCGACGCCGGCCAGCGCGAACGCCATCGGCAGGAAGCCGCGGGCAAAGGCCTGCATGTGCTCCTGCTTGCGCACGGTGTAGTCGGCCGCGTAAAGCAAGGCGGCAAGCTTCATCAGCTCGGACGGCTGGAAATTCAGCGGACCCAACGGGATCCAGCGGTGCGCGCCGTTGACTTCGCGGCCGATGCCCGGAATCAGCACCGCAACCAGCAACACCATCGTCACCACGAAAAGCGGCACGGCCAGACGCTGCCAGACCCGGATGGGGATCGACAGCACGATGGCGGCGCCGACCAGGCCCGCGCTGACGAACAGGCCGTGGCGGATCACGAAGTAATAGCGGCCATAGGACGCATAGCGCGGGCCGTCGGCCAGCGCGATCGATGCCGAATACACCATCAGCAGGCCGAGCAGCAGCAACGTCGACGCCGCGATCACGAGCGGCATGTCGAAGTTGCGCATGCGGGTACGGCCGGGCCGTACGGCATTGACGCTGGCGGTCAGGTCGGCGATCAGGCTCATTGTGCGGCCTCGGCGCCACGCGCCACGGAATTCGCCCAGGAGGCGGCGTTGCGGTTCATGCCACCTCTCCACGGTCGCGGGCCAGGTCTTCGACCTCTTCCACGAACACCTGCCCGCGATGCGGGTAATTGCGGAACATGTCCAGGCTGGCGCACGCCGGCGACAACAGCACGGCGTCGCCCGGCTGCGCCAGTTCGGCCGCACCGCGCACGGCGTCGCGCAAGGTCTCGACAATCAGGCACTTGACGCCGGTCGGCTCCAGCACGCGGCCGATCTCCGGGCCATCCAGGCCGATCAGCATCACCGCGCGCGCATGGCGCGAGACGACGGGAATCAACGGCGAAAAATCCTGGCCCTTGCCCTGGCCGCCGGCGATCAGCACCACGGGCTGGCCCAGGCCTTCCAGCGCGGCCACGGTGGCGCCCACGTTGGTGCCCTTGCTGTCATTGATGTAGTCCACGCCGCCGATGGTGCGCACGAAGGCGGCGCGATGCGGCTCGCCCGCATAGTCGCGCAGCGCGCGCAGCATGGCGCCCCAGCCCAGATCCAGGCAGCGGGCAAGCTGTAACGCGGCCAGCGCGTTCAGCGCATTGTGGATGCCGCGGATGCGCAGTGCGTCCACGGGCATGAGGCGGCTCATACGGCCCTTGGCGCGCACCGGTTCGGGCGCGTCCTTCTTGCGCCGCGTGGGCGGTGCCGGCTCATCGAAATCGTTGGACTCGCAGGCCGTCAGCCACGCTACGCCCTGTCCCAGTTCAAGGCCCATGTCGCCCACCAGCTCAGGCACATCGCGGCCAAAGCTGCGCACGTTCATGGCGTTCAGCGACGACACCATATCAACGGTCAGCGGATCGTCGCGATTGACGATGGCGATGCGCGCCATCTTCAACAGACGGCCCTTCGCATCGGCATAGGCCTGCATGCCGCCGTGCCAGTCCAGGTGATCCTGGGTCACGTTCAGCACGACGGCCGCATCGGCCATCAGCGTGCGCGTCGTTTCAAGCTGGAAGCTGGACAGTTCAAGCACCCACACCTGCGGCAGCGCGTCCGTGTCCAGCGCGTCCATCAGCGCGGACAGCGCCGCGGGGCTGATGTTGCCGGCAGCGATGACCGTCAGCCCGCTGGCTTCGACCAGTTGCCGCGTCAGCGCGGTGACGGTGGTCTTGCCATTGGTGCCGGTCACGGCCAGCAGACGCGGGCGATACTCGCGATCGGCGGCCAGATCCGCCAGCGCGCGGGCAAACAGTTCGATCTCGCCGACGATTTCAATGCCGCGGGCCTCGGCCTCGCGCAGCACGTCGGCGGCGGGCGCCTGCGTGGGCGCCAGACCCGGGCTCAACACGACCTGCGATACGCCATCCAGCAGATCGGTGGCAAACGACTCGTCGCAGCCCAGCCGGTATTCCACTTCGTTTTGCGCCAACGCTTCGCGCAGCGCGGCCAGGCCTCCCGGTTCCGAGCGCGTGTCGGCCACGCGCAAGCGGGCGCCCAGGCGGGCGCACCAGCGTGCGGCGGCGACGCCCGTCTCGCCCAATCCGAGGATCAGCACGAGCGGCGCGTCAGCGCGGGAGGATTCCATCATGTTCATCGCAACTTCAGCGTAGAGAGGCCAATCAGCACCAGCATCATGCTGATGATCCAGAAACGCACGACCACCTGGGTTTCCTTCCAGCCGCCCACTTCAAAGTGATGATGCAACGGGGCCATTCGGAAAATGCGTCGACCTGTTCCATAACGTCGCTTCGTGTACTTGAACCAGGTCACCTGGATCATCACCGAAAGCGTCTCGACGACGAACACGCCACCCATGATGAACAGCACGATTTCCTGGCGCACGATGACCGCAATCGTGCCCAACGCACCGCCCAACGCAAGCGCGCCGACGTCGCCCATGAACACTTGCGCCGGATACGCGTTGAACCATAAAAATGCGAGCCCCGCGCCCCCGATCGCCGCGCACAGCACCATCAATTCCGATGCGCCGGGGATGTACGGAAACAGCAGGTACTTCGAATAGTCCACGCGACCGACCACGTAGGCGAAGATGCCCAGCGCGCTGCCGACCATCACGGTGGGCATGATGGCCAGGCCATCCAGGCCATCGGTCAGATTCACGGCGTTGCTGGTGCCGACGATCACAGCCCAGGTCAGCGCCACGAAACCCAGCACGCCCAGCGGATAGCTCACGGTCTTGAAAAACGGGACGATCAGGTCGGCACGCGTCGGCAGCGCCATCGTGAAGCCGCTGCCCACCCAGGCCTTGAACAGGGGCCAGAGTTCGGTGTTGGCGGGCGCGGACACCGCGAACGCCAGATACACCGCAGCCACCATGCCGATGGTGGCTTGCCAGAAGAATTTTTGACGCGCCGGCATGCCTTCGGGATCGCGATAGACCACCTTGCGGTAGTCGTCACGCCAGCCGATCCAGCCAAATCCGAAGGTCACCAGCAGCACAACCCACACGAAGCGATTAGTCCAATCCGCCCACAGCAAGGTGCTGATGGCGATGGAGATCAGGATCAACACGCCGCCCATGGTCGGCGTGCCGGTCTTGACCAGATGCGATTCGGGACCGTACGTGCGCACAGCCTGGCCGATCTTCATTTCGGTCAGCTTGCGGATGACGCGCGGACCGGCCACCAGGCCGATCACCAGCGCCGTCGCGCACGCCAAGACGGCGCGCAGGGTGATGTATTCGAACACGCCCAGCGCGCGCACATCGTCGGAAAGCAGGCGGGCGATCTCAAGCAGCATGCTGCTCTCCCTGCCCTGCGGCTGCCGTACCGTCATTCAAAGAAAAAGCCGTCACTACCCGCTCCATGCGCATAAAGCGCGATCCTTTTACCAATACGCAGGACGGGCGCAAGCCGCGCAAGGCGGCAACGACTTCGTCTACCGATGCGCAGGCGTGCGCGCCAGCGCCGAATGCGGCAGCTGCCGCCCGGCTGGCTTCGCCTAGCGTGATGAATGCGTCGAGCCCATGCTCGCGCGCGTAATTGCCCACCTCGACGTGCATGGCGGGGCCGTTGTCCCCGACTTCGCCCATGTCGCCCAAGACCAGGACGCGCGTGCCGCCGATGCGCGCAAGCACGTCGATGGCTGCGCGGACCGAATCGGGGTTGGCATTGTAGGTGTCATCGATGAGCAACGTTCCGTCACCCATTCGCTTGTGCTGCATGCGGCCGGCCACCGGGCTGAATCCCGCCAGCGCACGCACCGCGATCTCGAGCGGCGCGCCCGCTGCAATGGCGCTGGCGATGGCGGCCAGCGCGTTGCGCAGGTTGTGCAATCCCGCCACCGGCAGCGTCAGATCGGCAACGCCGACCGGCGTCACGACACGGCAGCGCGTGGCGTCGACTTCCGCGATGATCTGTTCCGCATAGACGTCCA
The DNA here is from genome assembly GCF_002388205.1 of Achromobacter sp. UBA4530. NCBI lineage: Bacteria > Pseudomonadati > Pseudomonadota > Betaproteobacteria > Burkholderiales > Alcaligenaceae > Achromobacter > Achromobacter sp. UBA4530. The sequence goes on from NZ_DGMA01000037.1 coordinate 91,789, forward strand.
GGCCGGGCTGCAGACCGAACCGCAGCACGCGGCGCGGCGCGGCCAGCGCATCCCAGATGGCTGCGTAGGGCTCGTCTCCGGGATACACGGCGACGCCATCGGCCGGCAATGCGGCAATCGCGGCGCCGTTCTCATGCGCGACCGCTTCAACGGTGTGCATGAATTCCTGGTGCTCGCGCTGCGCGTTCGTGACCAGCGCCACGGTAGGCGCGGCAATGGCGGCAAGCTGCGCGATTTCACCGGGGTGGTTCATGCCCAGCTCGAACACGGCGGCGCGATGACCCGCGCGCAGGCGCAGCAAGGTCAGCGGCACGCCGATGTCGTTGTTCAGGTTGCCGGCCGTGGCCAGGCGCCCCGCGTCGCCCTGCCATTCGGCGAGCATCGCGGAGATCATTTCCTTGGTGGTCGTCTTGCCGTTGCTGCCGGTCACCGCCACCACGGGCAGCACGAACCGGGCACGCCAGGCGGCGCCGATGCGCGTCAGCGCCACGCGCGTATCGCCCACGACAAGCTGCGGCAGTCCGGCATCGGCAACATGGTGCGCGACGAGCGCCGCGCAAGCGCCGCGCGAAGCTGCCTGATCCAGGTAGTCGTGCGCGTCGAAATTTTCGCCCACCAGCGCGACGAAGAGTTCGCCTTCGCCAATGCGGCGCGTATCGGTGGACACGCCGGGCGTCTGCTGCAACAGCAGCGCCACGCGCGCCCATTCGCGATCGTCGAAAGGCAGCTTCTCGCCACCGATGTCCTGATAGGTTTCGTGACCCTTGCCGGCCAGCAGCACCACGTCTTCCGGCGACGCCGCCCAGATGGTCTGCAGGATGGCGCGCGCGCGATCGACCTGCACGTCGGCATGCGCCGCTTCGGGCACGCCGGCCAGGATCTGCTGGACGATCGCCTCGGGCGATTCGGTGCGCGGGTTGTCGCTGGACACCACCACGTGGTCAGCCAGCTCCGCGGCAATGGCGCCCATCACCGGACGCTTGCCCGGATCGCGCTCACCGCCGCAGCCGAACAGGCAGATCAGGCGGCCGGAACGTGCCGTGGCCACGGCACGCAGCGCCAGCAGCGCACGGGACAACGCGTCCGGCGTGTGGGCGTAGTCCACCACCACCAGCGGACCGCGTGCCGTATGGGCTGGCAAGTTCACTGCCGGTTCCACGGTCTGCAAACGGCCATCGACGGGATCCGTCGCCGCCAGTTCACGCGCAATCTGCGCAAACGGCAGGCCCAGCTTGTACAGCACGCCCGCCACCAGCAGCAGGTTCGAAACGTTGTGCGCGCCCAAGAGGCGCGTCACGATCTGGGCTTCGCCATGCGGCGACACCAGCGTAAAGATCTGGCCTTGCGACGTTGCCTGCAAGTCCCGCGCACGCATGGCGGCCGGAATTTCAGGATCGTCGCTCAGGCTGTAACCCATCGGCGTCACGCCGTCCGGCAGGCTGGCCAGCATCCGCCGCCCGGCTTCATCGTCGGCGTTGATCACCGCGGCGGTCAGGCCGGGCCAGCGGAAGAGGCGCGCCTTGGCCGCTTCGTAGCGCTCCATCGTGACGTGATAGTCCAGATGGTCGCGCGTCAGATTTGTGAAGGCGGCCAGCGCCACGCGCACGCCGTCCATGCGGCCCTGCTCGATGCCGATCGACGAGGCCTCCATGGCCACGGCCTTCGCGCCGGCGTCGCGCATCGCGGCCAGCGTGCGGTGCACAGTCAGCACATCCGGCGTCGTCAGGCTGCCGCCCAGCGTCTGGCCATCGGGCAGCACGGCGCCCAGCGTGCCGATGGTGCCGCAAGCCTTGTCGTTCCGGCTCAGCGCGTGGGCAATCCATTGCACCGACGACGTCTTGCCGTTAGTGCCGGTCACCGCAACCACGGCCAGCGCCGCCGACGGACGGCCATACCAGGTGTCGCCCAGTTCGCCTAGCAGCGAGCGCAGGCCGGTCACCGCAAGCATGGGCGTGCCGGCCGACGCGGCTTGTACGGCATCGGTGGCAGGCGCTTCGAACAGCACGGCGCTGGCGCCCAGCGCCAACGCCTTATCTATATAGAGACGGCCGTCGCTCGACAGTCCCGGGCAAGCAACGAACACGTCGCCCGGCTCGATGTCGCGCGAGTCCAGCTTGAGATGCGCGGTCAACGACACGCGCTCATGCAACCACGCCACGGTCTCGACAACCGTGGCGGCAGGGGAAGAGTGGAAGCCGTTGGCGCTCATCTGCCTGGCTCCTTGATACCAGCAACAATCGTGGATTCAAACGGTGCGTCGGGCCGCACCCCCATCAGCCTCAGGCTCCCCCCCACGATATGGGAGAACACGGGCGCGGCAATGGCGCCGCCGTAATAGCCGCCGATCGTCGGTTCGTCGATGGACACGGCCACCACGATCTTCGGATCCGACACCGGGGCAAAACCCACATACGAGCTGCGGTAACGTTGCGTGCTGTACTTGCCGTCCACGATCTTGCGCGCGGTGCCGCTCTTGCCCGCCACGCGGTAGCCCTGCACCTGCGCGGCCTTCGTGCCATCGGGGCCGGTGGCGGCCTCCAGCATGGCGCGCACCAGCGCGGTCGTCTTGGGCGTGTAGATCTTGACGCTGGTCGGATCGCTATCGCGCTTGACCAGCGTCAGCGACACCATGTCGCCGTTACGTGCAAAGACGGTATAGGCGCGCGCCACTTGCAGCAGCGACACGGACAGGCCGTAGCCGTAGGCCATCGTGGCCTTTTCAATCAGGCGCCAACGTTCCCACGGACGCAGACGGCCGGGCGCGGCGCCGGGGAATCCCACTTGCGGCGCCTGGCCGAGACCCAATTCGGTGAAGCGGTCCCACATTTCACGGGATTCCAGCTTCTCGGAGATCATCGTCATGCCAATGTTGCTGGACTTGCGCAGCACGCCCGCCACATCCAGCGTGCCGTTGCGGCTCACGTCGCTGATCGTGCTGCCCTGATACGTGAACCGGCCGTTGCCCGTCTCGAACTGCGTCGACGTGCTGATGCGGCCCAGGTCCAGCGCCAGCGCTGCGGTAAAGGGCTTCATGATCGAGCCCGGCTCGAACGTATCCGTGATCGCCTGGTTGCGCAGGTTGGCGCCATGGAAGGTTTCGCGGTTGTTCGGATCGAAGGTCGGCACGTTGGCCAGCGCCAGGATCTCGCCCGTGTGCACATCCACCACCACGGCCGTCGCACCCTTGGCGCGGTGCTTGTCCATGGCGTCCTTCAGTTCCTTGAAAACCAGGTACTGCAGGCGCGTGTCAATGGACAGGCGCAAGTCCCGGCCATCAACCGGCAACGTGACGGCCTGCACGTCTTCGATGACGCGGCCCAGCCGATCCTTGATGACACGGCGGCTTCCCGGTCGGCCCGACAGCTGCTGGTTGAACGTCAGCTCGACGCCTTCCTGCCCCTGGTCCTCGACACTATTGAAGCCGACCACGTGGGCCATCACGTCGCCGTCCGGGTAGTAGCGGCGGGTTTCGGGCTGCTGGTGCACGCCCGGCAAGCCCAGCTGCTTGATCTTGTCGGCCACGTCCATCGAGACCTGGCGCTTCAGGTACACGAAGTTCTTGTCCTCGTCGACGAGGCGGCGGCGCAGATCGCCCGCCGGCGTGTCCAGCAGCTTGGCCAGCGAATCCAGCTGCGCGGGCGTGGCCTGCTTCACGTCTTCGGGGATCGCCCAGATGGCGCGCGCCGGCACACTCGATGCCAGCACCGCACCATTACGGTCCATGATCTTGCCGCGCGTGGCGGCCAGCGTCAGCGTGCGCTCGTAGCGGCGCTCGCCCTGCTGCTGCAGGAATTCCGTCGACAATCCTTGCAGGAACAGCGCGCGGCCGGCCAGCACGGTAAACCCGCCAAACAGCAGGATCAGCACCAGGCGGGCGCGCCACGTAGGCAAGCTTCCGCGCAGCACGGGATTGTCGAAGAAGGGCACGCGCTTCATTGCGTGCCTCCGGCGGCCGCGGGCACGGGCGCCTGATTCATATAGAGCGTACGGTCGGGGACGATGGGAATCATCTTCAGACCGTCGCGCGCAATGGCGTCGACCCGCGCATTGCGGGCCAGCTCGGCGCGCTCAAGCTGCAGGCGCCGCCAGTTGGTTTCGAGGTCGCGCGCATGCGCCTGATCGCGGCCCAGCTCCACGAAGAGCTGGCGCGACTGATACCGGCTGGTGACCAGGGAAATGGCCGACAGCATCAGCAAAGCCGCAACGATCAGGTTGACGCGACCCATCAGCGGCGCCCTCCCTTGCCGCCACGCCGGGGCGGCGGGGCGAGGTCGCTGCCGGGCAGCGAACCGATCTTCACAAATGCGAAGCCGCCCTCGGCAGGCAGCGGCGTTTCCGTACGTTCAGCCGCGCGCAGGATGGCGGAACGGGCACGGGCGTTGGTCGAGACTTCGTCGTCCTCGGCCACGACTTTGCCAAGGGATCGCACAACGGGTTGGGGCATTTCGCTTTCGCGCAGGGGCAGGCGTGCATGCGCAGCAGCCGGCCTGGCCGCCGCCGCGATGCACTGCTTGACCATGCGGTCTTCAAGTGAATGAAAGCTGATCACCGCCAACCTCCCCCCCGGGGCAAGCAGGTCTAAAGCTGACGCGAGGGTGCGCGCGAGCTCTTCGAGTTCCCGATTGATGTAAATCCGTAAAGCTTGAAAGGTGCGTGTGGCCGGATGTTGCCCCTTTTCGCGCGTGCGGACGGCGCTGGCGACGCACTCGGCAAGCTCGAGCGTGGTGCGCAGCGGCCTTGTTGCGCGGCGAGCAGCAATCGCCTTTGCAACCTGAAAAGCAAACCGTTCTTCGCCATAATCCGCTATGACCTCCCGCATCTCATCCACACTGGCTTGCGCCAGCCAATCCGCCACCGTGGGACCACGAGTGGTGTCCATCCGCATATCGAGCGGGCCGTCTCGCATGAACGAGAAACCGCGCTCGGCATCGTCGATCTGAGGCGACGAAACGCCCAGATCCAACATCACGCCATCGACCTTGCCGATGCCGCGCTGCTCCAATTCTTCGGCCATGGTGGCAAAGCCCCCATGCACCACAGTGACCCGCGCATCCTCGGCCGCCAGCGCGTTGGCGACCGCAATGGCTTGCGGGTCCTTGTCAAACACGACCAGCCGGGCGTGCTTGCCCAACCGGCCAAGCAACTCGCGGCTGTGGCCGCCCCGGCCGAAAGTGCCGTCTACGAAGACGCCGCTTTCGATTCGCGTAGCCACATCCTGCCCATCCTGCGGCTGCGACCGTGCCGCGCCCTTGCCGCCGAAACCGGGCAGCAAAAGCGCGTCCACCGTCGGCGCCAGGAGGACGGGCCGATGTTCGAATTCCATAACTCTTTCAGAACGAAAACTGGTTCAACACGTCCGGCATACCCTTGGCCAAGTCTTCAGCCTCTCGGCTGGCCAGGGTAGCGGCGTCCCACAGCTCGAAGTGAGAGCCCAGACCGAGCAGCATCACATCGCGCGTCATACCGGAAGCGTTGCGCAGTTCAGGAGCGATCAGGACCCGGCCGGAGCCGTCCAGTTCCACGTCCTGAGCGTTGCCCAGCAACAGCCGCTGCAGCGCGCGGGCCGTCATCGGAAAAGCGGCGATCTGCTCGCGCTTCTTTTCCCACTCCGGTCGCGGATACACCAGCAGGCAGCCGTCGGGATGGCGGGTCAGGGTCAGCCGGCCTTCGGCCTGCGACATGAGCGCGTCACGATGCCGGGTCGGAATGGAGATCCGTCCCTTGGCATCCAGCGTGAGCGCGCTGCTTCCCTGAAACACCACATTTACCCCACTTAATTGCACAATTTCCTACTATTTCCCACTCTACGGTATGGGAAAGGGGCGGTCAAGCGAGCGGTTGCAATTTTTTCAATCACAACAAGGACTTAGATCAACTTGTAAATTCGCAAAAAGAAAAACCTCCCAATAAATCAGGAGGTTGCGACATACTCTAAAAGTCCTACTTAAGAAGTAGCGCCTAACGATTGCGGTTTACCGCCTGGGGCTGGGTCGATCCTTCCGGTTGGCGAGGCTTCCCGCCAGATGGGCGACACTGGATGAGGCAATGAACTGGCGCGGTGGTCGCCAGACGGCCGCGCGGCCTCGTCCAGATCCGCGCGCGCCGGGAAAAATCAGTGCAAGACGGGTCTATAGGCCGGATTCTGTACACCAGGTTGCCCTGGCGGACGATCATTCCTCTGCGCGGATCATTGCTGAGCCGCTCTAGCCATCTACCCGCATGCTCGGACGGAGCCGCCCTTCACGGCCGTGAGGCCGCACGCATGCCTATTTGATGTTGCTCCGGATAGAGGTTGCCGCGTTTCACCCTGCGATGCCGCCGCCCGTTGCCGGACGGCGCAATACGGAGATGGCCGTATCAGTGCGCGCATAGCGCGCCCGCGCCGCAGTCTCGTCTCTGTGGTCCTATTCCTCAGCCATGCCCGAAGACACGACCGGACGGCCGTTAGCCGTTACCCTGCCCTGTGGAGTCCGGACCTTCCTCGATGGGCTTGCACCCACCGCGATCGTCCGACCCATCTTGCAGTGCGTATTCTATTACAGCCGTGTGCTCTGTCCCCAGGGCGCCCGCAAGAACCTCGGGGCGGGTTCCTGCGACAATACGCGCTGATCCGCTTAGATGCCGCAGACACCCAACACTACATGGCCCTCGAAACTCTCATCACCCTGACCGACGTCCAGCTCGCATATGGGCACCATCCACTGCTGGACCATGCCGACTTCGCCATCCAGTCCGGCGAGCGCATCGGCCTCATCGGCCGCAACGGCGCAGGGAAGTCCTCGCTCCTCAGACTGCTCGACGGCCGCACGCAGCCCGACGACGGCGCAATCGCGCGCAGCTCGAGTCTGCGAGTGGCCACCGTCGAACAGGAACCCGAGCTCGACGACAATGCCACTGTCTTTGACGTCGTATGCAATGCGGATGGCGACCACGAAGACTGGCAGCGCCCCTCGCGCGCGCGCGCCGTCATCGAAAAGCTGGGCCTGCCCGCCGACGTGCAGATCGCCGGCCTGTCCGGCGGCACGCGCAAGCGCGTCGCGCTTGCCCGCGCCCTGATCGACGAGCCGGATCTGTTGCTGCTCGACGAGCCCACCAACCATCTGGACTTCGAAGGCATCGCCTGGCTGGAAGACATGCTGCGCGCCTGGAAAGGCGCCGCAGTCATCATTACCCACGATCGCCGGTTCCTGGACGCCGTCACCACTCGCATCGTCGAACTCGATCGCGGACGCCTCCTGAGCTTCCCGGGCAACTTCTCGCAGTGGCAGGAACGCAAGGCCCAATGGCTCGAGTCCGAAAGGCTCGAGCAGGCGCGTTTCGACAAACTGCTGGCACAGGAAGAAGTCTGGATCCGCAAGGGCGTGGAAGCCCGCCGCACACGCAATGAAGGCCGCGTGCGTCGCCTGGAAAGCCTGCGCGTGCAGCGCGCCGAACGCCGCGAGCGCGTGGGCAACGTGTCGCTGGCGCTGGCCGAGGGCCAACGCTCCGGCAAACTCGTGGCCGAACTCGAACACGTCAGCAAGCGCTTCGGCGACAAGATCGTGGTCGACGACTATTCCACAACCCTTCTGCGCGGCGACCGCATCGGCATCATCGGCCCCAACGGCGCAGGCAAGACCACACTGCTCAAGCTCATCCTGGGTGAACTGCAGCCCGATAGCGGCGCGACGCGCCTGGGCACCAACGTCGCCGTCGCCTACTTCGACCAGATGCGCGCGCAGCTCGACGAAAACGCTTCGCTCGTCGACATCATCAGTCCGGGGAGCGAATGGGTCGAGATCGGCGGCGTGCGCAAGCATGTGATGACCTACCTGGGCGATTTTCTCTTCTCGCCGGCGCGCGCCGGATCACCGGTGCGCAGCCTGTCCGGCGGCGAACGCGCGCGCCTGCTGCTGGCGCGGCTCTTTGCCCGGCCGGCCAACGTGCTGGTGCTGGACGAGCCCACCAACGATCTGGACATCGAAACGCTGGAGTTGCTGGAAGAACTGCTGCAGGAATACGCAGGCACCGTGCTGCTCGTCAGCCACGATCGCGCGTTTCTCAACAACGTGGTCACGCAGACGATCGCCTACGAAGGCGACGGCCACTGGCGCGATTACGTGGGCGGCTACGACGAATGGGTCGCACAGCGCCCGGCGCCTGTCGCTCCGCAGGCCGAGGCCGACAAGGTCGCGAAACCCGCCGACGACGGCGCGGCACGAGCAAAGGCGGCGCGGCCCAAGCCTGCGAAGGCTGGCAAGATCAACGCCTGGGACCTGCGCGAACTCGAAGGCCTGCCCGATGCGATTGCCGCGCTCGAAGCGAAGCAAGCTGAATTGGCCGGCCAACTTGCTGACGGCAGCCTCTACCGCGATGCGCCGGCCGAGGTCGACCGCATCAACGGCGAACTGGCCAAGCTCGAAACTGAACTCGAAGAGAAGTTTGCGCGCTGGGAACTGCTGGAAGCGCGGCGCGATGGCGCGCTTTGACGTGACTGCTATATATAGATAGTCCGCTCGGCGGAAAAAGGGGTGAACGGCACAGCCGCTCACCCCTTTTTCATTTGCATTCGGCGCCAGCCGCGATCGTCCTCAGACGTGAGCGCGCCACTCTAGCGCCTCGCCGGCAGCCAGTGGGACCAGCGTCGTGTTGCCGAACGCCAACTCTTCCGGCACCTGATAGGTCTCGCGCGACAGCGTCAACGTGCCGGTATTGCGAGGCAGACCGTAGAAGTCGGGGCCATGGAAGCTGGCAAACCCTTCCAGCTTGTCGAGCTTGCCGGCGGCCTCGAACGCGGTCGCATAAAGCTCCATGGCATGCAATGCGGTGTAGCAGCCAGCACAGCCGCAGGCGTGTTCCTTCAGACCGCGCGCGTGCGGCGCGCTATCCGTGCCCAGGAAAAAACGCGGGCTGCCGCTGGTCGCCGCCTCGACCAGCGCAAGACGGTGCGTCTCGCGCTTCAAAATCGGCAGGCAATACCAGTGGGGCCGCACGCCGCCCTGGAAGATGGCATTGCGGTTGTAGAGCATGTGCTGCGGCGTGATCGTCGCGGCAATCGGACCTTCCGCATCGCGAACGTACTCCGCGCCTTCCTTGGTCGTGATGTGTTCGAACACGACCTTCAGGGCGGGGAAGGCGCGCCGCAACGGCTTCATCACACGCTCCACGAAAATGGCTTCGCGATCGAACACGTCAATCGACGGATCCGTCACTTCGCCATGCACCAACAGCGGCATACCGCATTTCTGCAGGGCTTCAAGCGCCTTCGTGCATTTGCCCAGCAGATCGGTCACGCCCGCGTCCGAGTTGGTCGTGGCGCCGGCGGGATACAGCTTGACGGCGTAGACATGGCCCGACTCATGCGCGCGCAGGATCTCTTCAGCGGGCGTGTTGTCGGTCAGGTACAGCGTCATCAGGGGCGTGAACGAAGCCGGATTGACGCCCGACTTGCCAAGCGCTTCCAGGATGCGGCCTCGATAGGCCAACGCCTGTTCCGTCGTCGTGACCGGCGGCTTCAGGTTCGGCATGATGATTGCGCGCGCGAACTGGCGCGCCGTATCGCCGACCACGGCTTCAAGCGCCGCGCCATCGCGCAAATGCAGATGCCAGTCGTCGGGGCGGGTGATGGTGAGTTGAGTCGTGCTTTGAGTAGACATGGAAGGCTTCTTAATCTGCCAGCGGCATGCCCCGTTCAGCAAGCGCGCAGAACATCGCACTGCCCAGGGGAATGACGGCATCGTTGAAATCGAAATGCGGGTTGTGCAGCAGGCAACCGGAATCGGCGCCGCCTTGCCCAAGACGGAAGTAGGCGCCCGGCTTGGCCTGCAACATGAATGAAAAGTCTTCAGAACCCATCGAGGGTACCAGGTCGCGCACCACGTTTTCCTTGCCGATCATCTCGGTCGCGATGTCGGCCACCAGGTTGGCGTGCTGCGGCGTATTCAGCGTCGCAGGGTAGATGCGCTCGTACACCACTTCGGCGGTGCCGCCAAAAGCGCCGGCAATGGCACTCACCAGCTCGCGCATGCGCGTCTCGACCATCTCCTGCACGGACTTGCGAAACGTGCGCACCGTGCCCACCATGCGCGCCTCGCGCGGAATCACGCTCATCGCGCCCGGATGCCCGGCCTGCACCGACCCGATCGACAGCACCGCCGAATCCAGCGGATTCACATTGCGCGACACGATGGTCTGCAACGCGGTGATGATCTGACCCGCGATCGTCACCGGGTCGATCGTCTGATAGGGATGCGCACCGTGACCGCCCCGCCCCGTGATCAGGATCTCGAAGCGATCGGCCGCCGCCATCATCGGTCCGGGGTTGATGCCGATCGTGCCAGGTTTGAGGCCCGGCCAGTTGTGCAAGGCATAGATCGCATCGCAAGGGAACGTGTCGAACAAACCGTCTTCCAGCATGGCGCGCGCACCGCCGCGTCCTTCTTCGGCCGGCTGGAAAATCAACACTGCCGTGCCATCAAAGTTGCGGGTCTGCGCCAGGTACTTCGCCGCGCCGATCAGCACTGCGGTATGACCATCGTGCCCGCATCCGTGCATCAGGCCCGGCTTGGTCGACTTGTGGCCGAACGTGTTGTCTTCCGTCATGGGCAGCGCGTCCATGTCGGCCCGCAATCCAATCATGCGGCCGCTGTCGCAGCGCTTGCCGCGGATCACGCCCACCACGCCCGTTTTACCGATACCGCGGTGCACTTCGATGCCCAACGCTTCCAGCGCACCCGCGACGATGCCGGACGTTCTGACCTCTTCAAAACCGAGTTCTGGATGGGCATGCAAATCGCGCCGGAGCGCCGTCAATTCGTCATGAAAAAGCCGAATCGATTCCAACGGAGAACGTGCGTACATAGGACGTTACAGAATGACGTGAGAGAGGGGACAGTCGATGCATTTTAGTTGCTACAGAGGATAAATGCCTTTGTCTTTACTGTAGAGACACGTTATGCTCCGGCCGCAGGACAATTTTTCCAACAGCCAGAGAAGGAGCGCCGCATTATGGCCACAACCTCCAAACCCGCGACCGCGCGCAAGCCGAACGCTGCATTCATGAAGCCGCTGACCCCCAGCGCCGAATTGGCCGCTGTCATCGGCTCGGAAGCCGTGCCGCGTACCGAGGTCACCAAGAAGATCTGGGAATACATCAAGAAGCACAACCTGCAAGATGCCAGCAACAAGCGCAACATCAACGCCGATGCCAAGCTGCGCCCGATCTTCGGCAAGGATCAGGTCACGATGTTCGAACTGACCAAACTGGTCAACGCACATCTGAAGTAAGCAGGCAAAGGGCGTACGGCGTACGTCCCTGCCTTTGGATTGTCGCGACGCCCTGGCTTACGGCCGGGCGAGCTCGACGCCACCAAGCAAGCCCCCTCCTCGCAGTTCCCCATTGCCACGTCCGTGGACATCCCCGCCCGACTTCAATAGCGACGCTATCGCCTGATCGTCAGCACTGGTGCGCCTTTGCAAGCCGACAAGCTGCATGCTCACGCACTTCAATGGCCCCTCCGGCACACGCGACGTCGATAGGCGCACGCGCCGCCTCTGAATGCGTCCTGCGCGTCGCACTCAACTAAATCGAAGCTCAGCGCCCCGCTCCTAAACAAGGCGCCCGCCCGCGTCCTTTCCGATTCCATTGAGTGCACATGCGAGCCAAGAACCACCGCGCGCATGTTCTCGCGCGTCACACGAGGCGCATGCAAAAAGGCCGGCATCAATGCCGGCCTTTCCGAGGGTACAGCCTGGACTCAGGCGTAAGACGTGGGCGCAGTGCCTTCCAGCAGCGACAGCCAACCGCGTATCAGGCGATACAGCACCCACACAATGGTTGCCGCCACGCCGATCCAGCCGATGAAGATGAGCGTCGCGATCCCACTGATGGCAAGCCACAGCAACGCCCACCAGAACGTACGCAGCAGCCAGTCGAAATGGCCGGCGTAGACGGTGCCGGCCGCGTCAGACCGCTTGAGGTACATGAGCACAACAGCCGCGATCGTGGCAATGCCCAGAAATCCACTCGTCAGAAAGCCCAAGGCATACAAGCCATAAGCCACGTGGGTCAACGTGCGAAGGTCCAATGTCGTACCGGGCACGGGGGTCTGGGGATCACTCACGATAACGCTCCAACGAATTGACTCGAACAATCTTACCGCACAAAGCCACCCCGCCCACGCGCGTTGTTATTTGGGCACATTCAGCATTGGCGCGGCTTGCAGGCCCGTGGCGCACCAAAGACAAAGCCCCACCGGGTACCGGTGGGGCTTTGAGAATAAGAGCTTGACGATGACCTACTTTCACAGACGTCCGTCCACTATCATCGGCGTAAAGGCGTTTCACTGTCCTGTTCGGGATGGGAAGGAGTGGTACCACCTTGCTATGGTCGTCAAGCGTAGCTGCTTGAGCAATTGACACCAGGGTCAATCGTTCGAATCTTGGGTCTTACTTAAGTGCCGCTTTGGCACTGATGGGCACTACGGGGCACTGCAATGGGACCTGGCGATTACAGCCGCGGAAAGGTTTGCGCCAATCGCGCAATCAACCTCCAGCGCAACGGCCTGGTCTCTCACTAAAGACAAAACCCCGCAGGGGATACCTGCGGGGGTTTGCGCAATAAAAGC
>NZ_DGMA01000038.1:0-20141 GCF_002388205.1 Achromobacter sp. UBA4530
GGCTGTCCCGAAGCCTACGGGCACATGTAACGCCTGCGAACGCACTGGCCGGCCAAGCCTTCCGTCGGGAATGGCCTACGCGCCGAAGCCTACCGCGACAGCAAAGCGGCCGCTTGCCGGCGGCGGCGATCTGGCTGCCGTGCCGTTGCGGCTCGACCAGCCGCGTACCCTACGTGAAGGGTATCTCTATGTGCTGCTCGACAAGCGAGAGTGGCAGGCTTATCAGGTGACGCCCGAAGGGGCGCTGCGTCAGTTCAACCCATTTTCCATGCCGCGGGCAGCCCCAGAGCCGCTGAGCGAAAGATGTATCCACCGCGACCACGACGTCCCGGCTTCGTTCATCAACATCGACACCAAACTGTTTAAGACCGCGTGGATAGCGTTCTCCAGCGATCCGTGGTCCGACAGCGTATTGAATCGCTATCTCCACAGTTTCGCGGGCGAAAGGTCGCCAATGGCCGCCCGGTTTTACGAGCTTGACTTGCAGACTGCCCGGAACGATCCCGCGAGCGTAGGCATCGCGATGATGGAGCAGAGCCTTCAGGTCGATCAGCATGTGCTGGAATATGCGACCCCGACCATTGGGGATTTTGTCAGCGTGCACGGCTTTTGCTCGCGCAATCATCGCTTGAACGCCCTGGAGGGTTTCGTCCGGACTCAGACACAGCGCGAGCAATTGCCGAATGGCGTGTTGGCGTTGGTCCTGCCGGACCCGGTCGGGATGGTCCAGGAAATCAATCATCAGCGCCTGGGTTGGCTAAGGGAGCGGCAGGCTTACGAGGCAGACCCGCTCAACAACTACAAATTCTTCACGTCCGAAAGCCTGAAGCGCCTGCGTGAACTCTGCAAAGTGGCCGCGGACAACGCCATTGCCCACAGTCCCTATGCTTACCACAGTGGAACGGCGGGGCCGCCGGTATTCGGCGATCCCGTCCGCGAGCGAGCCGAACAGGTCGAGCACAAGGCTGAGAAGCTGCTTGCGCGCCTTGATGAGAGATACGACGAAGCTGCGCGCGCCAGTTGGGAGAGGGCGTTCGAAGCGCACAAGGCGCGGTTGCAGACGCAAGTGGACAAGCTGGCCGAACTCTACACAGACCAGATCCTCAACAACCCGATGTTCCGTCTGGCGGAGCACCATGACTACGATGCGCAGAATGCGTACTCAGTAGTGGGTTACATCCGCACCATGGAGCTGTGCCTGAGCGGCGGCATTACCGAAGCAACACCTAAACAAGATTCCGAGGGCAACATTCAGCCCGTCACCGGGCCGTCGGCGCGCGCGTGGGAAGCCTGGATCAAAAAATCACCGCAATAGATGGGGTGGAAACGCGCTTTCTTATTATTGAGGGGAATACAAAACTCAAAAGAAAGCAGGATATCGACCAGGTGCGGCTCTCCTTGGAATATTTTCCAAATATTCACGATTCGGAAGTCGTGGCCAGTGTGGAAGTGGTGGAGGTCAAGTGATGAAAGGCGCCAAACCACTACTCGATGATCCAACTGACGGCTGGAGGGCCGATCTGCCGTTGCCACAAGTTGCCCCCTCCGGGCCGTTATTTCCCATTGGGCGGCCTCCGAATTTCGCGAACGACAAATACTTGGAATTAAGCGCGACAAGGCGAGGGAATCGTACCGTCTTGCTCTTTTTCTCTCTCGTAGTGTTGGTTACGGCACTGCTGTCCTTGATCTATTTTTTTTGCGTCAGACTCATAGGCGCAGATGTTGGAGTCTTAGCCCTGCCAACTTTCATGACCGCTGTATCCATTGGCGCGGGAATCGGGGGAATAGGCATGTTAAGAGCGAGTATATGCCCGCCTAGAGACGAACCAATCCGCTTCAATCGCAAGCGCGGCAAAGTCTACCTGTATCGGTTTCACCGCGGCGGCCCGATAAGCCGCAGAGGTTGGGGCGTTTGCCCTATCGTCTTCAATTGGGCAGACCTTCGAGCCGAATCCTGGAGTCGTATGGCCCCGAGCCCCAGCGGTGTGCCGTTCTTCGCTTGGGGCGTTGACATCGCCGTAGTCGCGCCGGACACCAATCACATCGTCGACCGTTTTCAACTGGCAGGCAGCAATGCCAATGGCGAACATATGTGGGCGATGGCGCGCGCGTTCATGAACCAGGGACCCGGGGCGCTGCCGAAGTATTCGAACCCACCGCGCGACTGGAACAATTACGTACCGGCGTTCGACCCGGGCCTGCGACTGGCGCCGAAAGTTCAGTGGCCCGCTGATTTGGATCTCGAGTCGCGCACCTGGCCGTGAGGCCGTTAGCGGTTCACCAACCGGCGGACGTCCCTGAAAGCGTGAGCGAGCAGGAGCGACGTTGTCCTATCCAAGTACCCGGGCCGATTCAGCTTTTGCCTCTGGCAACACCATGCATATCCCGAAGTCTGAGAAAGCCTCAGCCTAAAGCGCGTCGACCTCGGGTAAGCGCCTTTCCCTCATCCAGATGCCCTAAGACTCGCAAGGATTTTGTTGTCAGACCATAAAAGTTTTTCTCTTTGCGCAGGCGAGAGTTTGCGAACATGCGTCTAAAGCTTTCCAGCCATAGGAACGCATCGGGAGACAACCATGATCTGTACGCATGCCGCGCGCAAGCGCGTCAACATCGTCGCTGCAGCCTTCATCGCAGCTGCCGCATTCGCCGTCCCCAGCCTTGCCTCCGCGCAGGCCGCCGACAGCTATCCCAGCAAACCCATCCGCCTGATCATTCCTTACCCGCCGGGAGGCGCAACCGACGTTATCGGACGCATCGTGGGCCAGCGCCTGAGCGATGAGATCGGCGGCCAGGTTGTGATCGAGAACCGGGGCGGCGCTGGCGGAAACATCGGCGCTGCCGAGGTGGCGCGGGCTCAGCCCGACGGCTATACGCTCCTGATGGGCGCGCTGACCTCGCACTCGGTCATGGCGACCCTGGAGAAGGACACGATCCCATACGACCTGCGCAAGGACTTCGCGCCCGCCGGCGTGGTGGGTTTCGTGCCGCTGGTGGCCGTGGTCAATCCCAAGCTGCCGATCAAATCGCTGTCCGAACTGGTGACCTACGCCAAGGCGAATCCGGGAAAGCTCAACTTCGCCTCGTCGGGCGCCGGCGCGCCGCAGCGCATGGCGATGGAGCTGTTCAAGCAGATCGCGGGTGTCAACATCGTGCACGTGGCTTATCGCGGCAGCGGTCCGGCCATGACCGATCTGGTCGGGGGACAGGTCGAAACGATGACCGAGACGGTTCCTGCTGCAATCTCGTTCATCAAATCTGGCCAGTTGCGCCCGTTGGCCGTGCTGACGCCGCAGCGCGTTTCGATGCTGCCGGATATTCCCACTGCCGAGGAGCAAGGGTTCAGCGGCTTCAACGTCAGTTCGCTCTTTGGCGTGATGGCGCCGGCGGGCACGCCGGCTCCTATCGTGGCCAAGATCAATAAGGCGCTGACCACGGCGCTGGCCAAGGACGATGCCAAGGCCCAACTGCTGCAGCAGGGCGTTTACGCTGACGCGCTGGATGTGGAAGCGTCGAAGGCCCGGCTGAACGCCGAGATCGAGCAGTGGGCAAAAGTCATTCGCGAGGGGGGCATCACCGTCAACTGACGGGAAGCCCCGGCCGCGCAATGCATCCTCAGACGGCCCAGCAGGCGCAGCCCAGCGCGCCCCAGAAACCCTTCAGGTCGGAAACGGGCAGCTTGCTGGCCCAGGCCCCGGCGTGCTGGTGGCCGTGGACATTGCAGTCGTTGGCGCACGCGCAGGCAGCGGCCGCCTCGCGCAGGGTGGCCTGCAAAGGCTTGCCCTCGCTGTCGCCCCAGGCGCCGTAGCCGCCGAACAGGCGCGTGGGCGACCAGTCGGGCATGGCGGGCGGCGGGGCGGCCTCGTCGTGTTCGGAAAACTCGCCTGCGCCCCAGACCACCTTGCCGCCCACGACGGTCAGCAGGCTGCTCGTGTCGGCGATGTCGGATTCGGGGCACGAGAAGAAGTCGCGATCGGGCACGATCAGGTCGGCAAGCTGGCCGACGGCGATGCGGCCCTTTTTGCCCTGTTCGTTCGAGAACCAGGTGACGTTCTCGGTCCACATGCGCAGGGCGGCGTCGCGGTCCAGGCAATTGCGCTGCGGGGTCAACCGCAGGCCGCCCACCGTCTTGCCCGTGATGAGCCACGACAGCGACACCCACGGGTTGTACGAGGCGACGCGGGTGGCATCGGTGCCCGCCGACACGTTGACGCCTTTTTCAAGCATGCGCTTGACGGGCGGCGTGGCCTCGGCGGCACCGGCGCCGTAGCGCTCGACAAAGTATTCGCCCTGGTAGGCCATGCGGTGCTGCACGGCCACACCGCCGCCGAGCGCGGCGATGCGGTCGATGGAGCGCTCGGAAATCGTCTCGGCGTGGTCGAAGAACCAGTTCAGCCCGGCCAGCGGAACGTCCTTGTTCACGCGTTCGAATACGTCGAGCGAGCGCGAGATGGTCTCGTCATAGGTGGCGTGCATGCGCCAGGGCCAGCGGTTCTGCGCCAGGATGCGCACGACTTCCTCGAGATCGCCTTCCATTTCGGGACCCATCTCGGGGCGCGGCTGGCGGAAATCTTCGAAGTCGGCCGCCGAAAACACCAGCATCTCGCCCGCGCCGTTGTGGCGGAAGTAATCGGTGCCTTGCTTGTACTGGGAGGTGGCCGTCCAGTTCAGGAAGTCTTCCTTTTCCTGCTTGGGTTTCTGGGTGAAAAGGTTGTAGGCCAGGCGGATCGTCAGTTGACCGGCGTCGGCCAGTTGCTGAATGACCTGATAGTCCTCGGGGTAGTTCTGGTTGCCACCGCCCGCATCGATGGCGCCCGTGACGCCCAGGCGGTTCAGGTCGCGCATGAAGTGGCGCGTGGAATTGACCTGGTATTCGAAGGGCAGCTTGGGCCCCTTGGCCAGCGTGGCGTACAGGATCGATGCGT
This sequence comes from Achromobacter sp. UBA4530, assembly GCF_002388205.1. Classification (NCBI taxonomy): domain Bacteria; kingdom Pseudomonadati; phylum Pseudomonadota; class Betaproteobacteria; order Burkholderiales; family Alcaligenaceae; genus Achromobacter; species Achromobacter sp. UBA4530. The sequence continues at coordinate 4,923 of NZ_DGMA01000038.1, forward strand.
TGGGCTTGGCAAGCAGCAGCCCGGTTGGGTTGCCGGCCGAATCCCGGACGATTTCGCCGCCGGGAGGCGCGGGCGTGTTCTTGTCGTAGCCAACCGCGCGCAGGGCGGCGGCGTTAAGCAGGGCGCGGTCGTACAGGTGCAGGATGAACACGGGCGTATCGGGCGCCACCGCGTTCAGTTCCTCGATGGTGGGCAGGCGTTTTTCCGCGAACTGGTGTTCGGTGAAACCGCCGACCACGCGCACCCATTGCGGAGCGGGCGTGATGGCGACCTGGCGGCGCAGCATGGCCATGGCGTCGGCCAGGCTGGTCACGCCGTCCCAGCGCAGTTCCATGTTGTAGTTCAGGCCGCCGCGGATGATGTGCAGGTGATTGTCGATCAGGCCGGGCAATACGCCCCGTCCGTTCAGCGCGATGACGCGGGTGGCCGGGCCGGCCAGGGGCAGAATGTCGCTGGCGGCGCCCACACGCGTGAAACGGCCATCCTTGATGGCGACCGCGTCGGCGACGGGGCTGGCGGGGTCCAGGGTCGTGAAACGGCCCTGATGCAGGATGAGGTCGGGGGCGCCTTGGCGCGCGGGATCCAGGGTGTCAGCCATTGCGCTTGTCTCCACATGCATCGGCGGGTTGTTGGGCGGTGTCGGCGGACGCCTTGGGGCAGCTGGGCAATTCGCCGAACATATGCGGTTTTACCTGTTCATGGATGAAGGACGTGCGGGTGGGCTCGTCCGCCAGCAGGCGCTTGACCAGCGGGGGAATCTGTTCCCCAGCCAGGATGCCCAGCAGGCCAACCAGCGCGATCACCGGTGGCGCCGGCGATCGCACATTGAAAAGGGCGTAGATGATACCGACCAACAGGCCGAGACCCAAGGAAACGAGGTAGACCTTCATTGGCGCGCTCCTGTCAGCCTTCGTGGGCGTTGAACATGGACTTGGCGTAGATGATGCCCAGGCCATAGGCGCCGCCGAACTTCCGGGCAATGCCGGTCGTCATGTCGTAGGTGTCGATGCGGGCCCAGTCGCGCTGCAATTCCAGCAGGTACTGCAACGCGGTGACCGGCTGGCCGCCTGCCTGAACGATACGCTCAATGGCACGGTTATGGGCTTCGGCGGACACGTCGCCGCAGGCGTCGGTGATCACATAGACTTCAAAGCCCTGATCCAGCGCCGACAGGGCCGGACCGACGATGCACACGCTGGTCCACAGCCCGGCAAGCACGATGCGCTTCTTGCCGATTTCATTGACCTGCTTGATGACGGCGGCGTCTTCCCAGGTGTTCATGGACGTGCGGTCCAGCAGCGGCCGGCCGGGGAACGGGGCGGTGACTTCCTCGAACATGGGGCCGGAGAAGCTTTTTTCGGCAACCGTCGTCAGGATCGTGGACACGCCGAACCCGGCGGCCGCATGGGCGACCAACGCGGCGTTGCTGCGCAGCGTGACGGCGTCGATGGAATGGGTGGCGAACGCCATCTGCGACTGGAAGTCGATCATGATCAGCGTGTGATCGTGCGGGGACAGCAGCTTGGCGCCGGGAGCGGGGGTCGCAATGACAGGCACGGGTGATTCCTTCGGTTGCCGGGGTGTGAGACCCCGGCAATGTGCCAGCCGCCCGGCGGGCCGTATTGAACGATAGTCCGCCGGTTTGAAGATTGTGATCGCGGCGGGCGATCATTTCGGCAAAGACGGTCTGCATAGGCCGGGCGCATCGGCGAAACGCATTGCCGAAACGGTGTATCGCCACGGGCGCGTCGCTCGGTTACGCTGCTTCGGTCCCGGCGCGTCGCAACATTTCCTTTTCGGAGAATCCCATGGGCATGGCTTTCCAGAACGACCTGCACGACGACTTCGGCATGCGGCCGGCCGCCTACATACCCTATGGCGGTGCCGATCTGGGGGAAATGCTGGCGGTGGGCCGGGCGGTGGGCGACGGGGACGACACCGCATTCTTCGAGGCCTGGATGGCGGCGGGTGATCGGTTGACCGCCGAGGCGCAAGACGCCGAACGCCGCAACCTTGTCGCCAGCGCGCGTGAACTGCACTTGCGAGCCAGCGCCTTCTATTGCACGGCTTACCGGCCGCTATATGGCGCGCCGACAGATGCACGGTTGCTGGCGGCCTTTCGCAAGCAGATCGCGGCTTTCGACCGAGGCCTCGCGCTGTCTGCGCATCCCGTCATGCCCGCGTGCATCCCGCTGGTCGGCGCGAATATGCCGGCATATCTGATTCCGGCTGTCGGCCACCACACTGACGTCAGGCCGCTCGTCATCTTCACCAACGGTTATGACGCCACGGTGACGGATATGTATTTTGCAAGCGCCGTGGCCGCGTCGCGCCGGGGTTATCACGCCCTGGTGTTTGACGGGCCAGGGCAGGGCGGCATGCTGTACGAACAGGGCGTGACAATGCGGCCCGATTGGGAGACGGTGGTGGGCGCCGTGGTGGACTACGCGATCACGCTGCCTATCGTGGACCCCAAACGCATCGCACTCAGCGGCTGGAGCCTGGGCGGCCACCTGGCGCCACGCGCGGCGTCCGGCGAACCCCGGCTGGCGGCCTGCATTGCGGACCCGGGCCAACGTAGCCTCGCGGGCTCGTTCCGGCCGTTGGCCGTCAAGCTGGGCGCCAGCCCGGAAAGCGCGCAGAACCTGGGTGAGGTGGACCAGCCCGTGATGGACCGCCTCTGGCAGTTCGTCACGGCCAGCCCCGTGCTGACGTGGAAGGTGGTGCAGCGCGGCTTCTGGGTGCACGGCGTGGACAATCTGCGTGACTACCTGCGAGCAATCGAGCCGTTCACCCTGGAGGGCCGGGTCGACCAGATTACGTGCCCGACGCTCATGACGCTGGCCGAAAACGACCCGTTGGCGGCTGGCACGCTGCAGTTCTTCGACGAGTTGCGCTGCCCCAAGACGCTGCTGCGCTTCACCGCGCAGGAGGGCGCGGGGGATCACTGCGAATCCGCGAACCGCTCGCTGTTGAACCGCCGCGTGTTGGACTGGCTGGACGGCGTGCTGTAGGGCGGACCGGGCCGCGCCCGCCGCGCTGCCTATAATTGCACCGATCCCCGCTTTTAAGACGGCAGTCCTGCCGTGCCTCATGTCGACCTTGCCTTTGCGCGTGCTGTCGGTGATTCCACCGATGACGCAGCTGAATACCCCGTACCCGTCCACCGCCTACCTGACCGGCTTCCTGCGTTCGCGCGAGGTCACCGCGTATCAGGAGGATCTGGCGCTTGCCCTGGTGCTGCGCCTGTTGTCGGCCGACGGCCTGCGTGCCATGGCGCAGCGTATCGACGCGCTGCCTCTTGAAAAACACACGCAACCGATCCAGGCCTTCGTCGCCATGCAGGCGCGCTATCTGGCGACCATTGTCCCGGTGATCGGCTTTCTGCAAGGCCGCGATCCCACGCTGGCGCACCGCATTGCCGGGCGCAACTATCTGCCGGAAGGCCCGCGCTTCAGCTCGCTGGACGTCTATCTGGACGAGGATGGGGGCGATCCGCTGGCGTGGGCGTTTGGCGCGCTGGGCCTGCAGGACCGGGCCAAGCATTTGGCCACGCTGTATCTGAACGACCTGGCCGATGTGCTGCGTGACGCCATCGACCCGCGCTTTGAATTCGTGCGCTATGCCGAATCGCTTGCGGGCAGCCAGCCGACGTTCGACCCGCTGGCAGAGGCGCTGGCTGCACCGATGAACCTGGTGGACGAGACGCTGCGCGAACTGACGGATGCGGCGCTGGCGCGTCACAAGCCGACGATGGTTCTGCTGTCGGTGCCGTTCCCGGGCGCGGTGTATGCAGCCTTTCGCATCGCGCAGGCCATCAAGGCGCAGGACCCCACCATCGTCACCGTGCTGGGCGGTGGCTTCGTCAACACCGAGCTGCGCGAACTGAAAGACCCGCGCGTGTTCGATTACTTCGACTTCGTCACCCTGGACGCTGGCGAGCGTCCCTTGCTGGCGCTGCTGGAGCACGTGCAGGGCAAGCGGTCGCGCCAGCGGCTGGTGCGCACGTTTGTGCGCGATGCGGACAGCGGCGCGGTGCGGTACGTCAACTTGGTTGAACCGGACGTCGCGTTCGCCGAAGTGGGCACGCCCACGTGGGACGGCCTGCCGCTGGATCGCTACCTGTCGCTGCTGGACATGCTGAACCCGATGAACCGCCTCTGGAGCGACGGCCGCTGGAACAAGCTGACCGTCGCCCACGGCTGTTACTGGAAGAAGTGCAGCTTCTGCGACGTGGGGCTGGACTATATCGGCCGTTACGAGGGCGCATCCGCATCCGTGCTGGCCGATCGCATTCAGACCATCGTGGCCGAGACCGGGCAGACCGGCTTTCATTTCGTGGACGAAGCGGCGCCGCCCAAGGCGTTGAAGGCGCTGGCAGCCGAGCTGATCGAGCGCAACGCCGGCATTTCGTGGTGGGGCAACATCCGCTTCGAAAAGACCTTCAGCCCGGAACTGTGCGAACTGCTGGCCGACAGCGGCTGCATTGCGGTGTCCGGTGGCCTGGAGGTTGCGTCGGACCGGCTCTTGAACCTGATGAAGAAGGGCGTGTCGATCGACCAGGTGGCGCGCGTGACGCGCGCGTTCAGCGATGCTGGCGTGCTGGTGCACGCCTATCTGATGTACGGCTTTCCGACGCAGACCGTGCAGGACACGGTGGACGCATTGGAGTACGTACGCCAGCTATTTGAGAATGACTGCATCCAGAGCGGGTTCTTTCACCGCTTCGCCTGTACGGTGCATTCACCCGTCGGCCTGAATCCGGACGAATACGGCATCACGCTCAAGCCCTTGCCTGACGTCACGTTCGCCAAGAACGACGTGGGCTTTCACGACCCCACGGGCGTGGATCACGACGCGCTGGGCAAGGGCTTGAAGAAGGCCATCTACAACTTCATGCACGGCATCGGCCTGGAAGAGGACGTGCGCAGCTGGTTCCCGTTCAAGGTGCCGCGCACGACGGTGGCGCGCAATCGCATTGCGCGCGCGCTGAGCCAGCGGGGGTAGTGGTCCAGGCCTGGCTTGCGTCGTTACAGCACGAAGCCGCCATCCGCAGTCAGGCTGGCGCCCGTGATGTAGCCGGCGTCGGCCCCCGCCAGAAATGCCGCAAGACCCGCGATTTCAGTCGATTTGCCCATGCGCCCCAGCGGAATGCGGGGAATAAGCTGCGCCGTCCATTCCGCCGTCAGGTCCGTCTGGATGGGACCCGGCTGGATGTTGTTGACCGTGATGCGGCGTGGTGCAAGGTCCAGCGCCGCGCCGCTGACCATCGCGGCGACGGCGGCCTTGGTCATGGCGTAGACGCTGCTGCCGGGCGAGCCGGTCCGGATGGCGGTGTTGCTGCCGATGGTGATGATCCGTCCGCCGTCGCGCATGTTGGCGGCCGACGCCTGGATGGCCAAAAACACGCCGCGCACGTTCACTGCCAGCATCTGGTCCAGCTCGTCGAGCGGGACTGCGCTGATCGGGTTGGCACGGTAGATGCCGGCGTTGACGACAGCGACACTCAGCGGCCCGAACTGTTGCACGGCGGTATCCACTGCGCATGCGATGGCTTGCGGGTCGGCGCTGTCGGCTTCAATGGCCAGCGCGCGACCGCCGCTGGCCTCGATGGACGCGACGACCGCGTTGGCGCTGTCCGCGCGGCTGGCGTACGTTAGCGCCACTGCATAGCCGGCTTCCGCGAGCCTAGCGGCAATGGCGGCGCCGATGCCGCGGGAGCCGCCGAACACGAGCGCGGCGGGGGATTCAAGGGGTGGGATTTGTTCCATGATGTGCACCGTTTTCAGTAGGTGCTTGCATCATCCCGCTGAACCCGCGCCCGTGCATCACCGGATTCAAGTCGCAGTGTGTGCGGCAGGAATCGCGGATACATGCCGGTACGATTCCCCCTGCTTGCGCGCGTTCCGGCCCGCCGTGCTGGCGCAAAAACGTGCGGAATCTGCGGCTTGATGCCGCCCCTCAGGCCGTCGGCGGCGCGTCCGGCACGGTGTTCAGCAAGGGCTCGGCGGCCTCGGCGCCGTGTACCGCGTTGGTCAGATCCTCGGTCATTTCGTGGTCGAGCGCGCCCTGGATCAGGTCATCGGTCACGCGCAGCTCCACCCCCACCGGCGACATCTGCGCGGCGGCAGCAAAGGGCGCCACGGGGGCGGGCGCGGGACGCTCGTTGCGGCGCCAGACAAAGAACGTGACCAACCCCAGGTTCAACAGCGCAAAGCACCAGAACAGGCCCGCTTCGCCAAACTTCGCCATCACCGGCGAAATCGCCAGCGGACTGAGCGCCGATCCCAGCGAGTTGATCAGCAGCAGCCCCTGGATCATACGCACCAGCGCGTCGGCCGGCGCGCGGTCGGCCGCGTGGCTGACGGCGACCGGATAGATCGCAAAGACGCCGCCGCCCAGCAGGAACAGCAGCGGCATCAAGAAGGACGAGCCCGGCGGCAGCATCAGGATCAGCAGGCTGAGCACGGCGCAGAATACGGCCAGCGCGATCAGCACCACCTGCCGGTCTCGCAGATCCGACCAGCGTCCCACCGGATACTGCAGCACCATGGCGCCCAGAATCACCGCGCCCATCATCTTGCCGACCTCGGCAACGTCCAGGCCGATGCGCTGCAGATAGAGCGGCAGCAGTGTGTAGACCGCGGCAATGGCCACGCCCGATCCAAAGCAACCCATCACGCCGGTGGGCGTCATGCGCGCCAGATGCTGCGGCAACAGCGGCTCGACGCGTTCCACCAGCGGCGACACGCGCGGAATGATCACCATCGGCAGCACGGACAGTGACGCCAGCAGGCCGGCCACCATGAACGGCGCCATGTCGCCCAGCCGCGTGATCGCGCCCAGCTCCAGCTGGCCCAGCATGCCCGAGCCATACAGCGCGATCATGTACAGCGCCAGCAGACGGCCGCGCATCTTGGCATCGCCCGCCAGCAGCAGCCAGCTCTCGACCACCAGAAAGACGCCGACGCTTGCCCAGCCGTTGATCAGGCGCAGCATGAACCAAGCCTCGCGATTGAAGATCAGGCCCTGCAGCAGCACCGTCACGGCGATCAGGGACGCAAAGCTGCTGTAGGCGCGGATATGGCCGATGCGCAGGATCAGGCGGTCATTGAAGATCGCGCCCAGGGTCAGCCCGATGAAGTACGACGACGAAATGATGCCGACCACCGTGGCCGATTCGCCGGCGGCGTCCAACTGCAGGGTCGTGAGGGAAGAGATGAAAGCGTTGCCGATGCAGACAACGAACAAGCCAAGTAGGGGCCCGAGCACCAGGCCCAACAACTGCCGAGACATGAAATCCTCGATTTCCAGAACAGCAAAAGCATCCGGTGCGACCGGACAAACGATCAATGGGTTTGGGGGAATGCGTCATGGTTCGCCTGGCTTGGGAGGGCAATGCCATGCGCTTGGGCGCGGGCCGGGTGCTCGGGGCACGCTCGGCGGGAATCCGGCGCGGATTGTAGCGCTTGTTGGCGGGCGGTCCGGCGGGACAAATTTGACCCTTGCCGTGCTACGCAGGCTGATCAGCGTCGATACAGTGTGCGGACGGCCCGTTGCATTCGAAGGAGATGACAGCATGACAAGAAAGATGCCCGCAGTGACGAGGCCTCGCGCCGCGCCGGCCGATTATGGCGCTTTTCACGGCGGCATCGTGGCACTGCTGGATGCCGCGCGCCAGGCGGCGGCGCGCAGCGTCAATGCACTGATGACGGCCAGCTATTGGGAGATTGGCCGCCGGATCGTCGAAGCGGAGCAGAAGGGCAGACGGCGGGCCGGCTACGGCGAGCAGTTGTTGGAACGTCTGTCTGCTGATCTGACGGCCCGATTTGGGCGGGGGTTCGGCGTCAACAACCTGGAAAGCATGCGACGCTTTTTTCTTGCGTACCCCGAGCCAAAGATTTCCCAGACACCGTCTGGGAAATTGGAGAACCAGGCGCCTTGCGACAAATCCCAGACGGCGCCTGGGATTTTTAGCCTCTCCGAACTCTCGCAACGCTTCACGCTTCCTTGGTCTGCCGTGCTGCCAGATGCCGAACTGCTGCAAAAGGAACTGGAAAACACGCGGCGTCTCCTTGAGTCGCGTCGAGCCAAATTGCTCGGCATTGATGCCTCCGGCTGACATCCTCTCTGTGCGGCAGCGCACTACGTCAGCGCCATGCCCCCGTCCAGCCGCAGGTTGGCGCCTGTGACAAAGCTGCTCTCGTCACTGGCCAGATACAGCGCGGCACGCGCCAGTTCGTCGGAGCGGCCCATCCGGCCCAGCGGAATGGCGGCGGCCATGGCGTCGTCCAGCCCCGCGCGCTGATCAGCGGGCAGTCCCAGCTTTTCCAGGATGGGCGTATCCACCGGGCCGGGGCTGATGACGTTGACGCGGATGCGCCGCGCCTTCAGTTCCAGCGCCCAACTGCGGGCCATGGCTTCGATGGCGGCCTTGCTTGCTGCATAGACGGCATGGCCTTCCAGCACCTTGGCGCTGGCAATCGAGCTGACCAGGATGATGGACGCGCCGTCGTTCAGTACGGGCAGGGCTTTGGTCACGCCAAAAAACACCCCGCGCGTGTTGGTTGCGAACTGACGATCGTAGTGTTCGACGGACACCTGCGCCGACGGCTCCAGAATGGCGACGCCGGCGTTGGCCAGGTAGATGTCCAGGCCGCCGAAGCGTTGCCGGACGTCGGCGACCACGCGCTCGTGCGTGTCCAGATCGGCCACGTCCCCCGTGATACCCAGCGCGTCATGGCCGATGGCGCGCACGGCTGCGTCCACCGCGTCCTGCCGGCGGCCCAGGATGACGACCTGCGCGCCGGCCTGGGCGAAGGCGAGGGCGGAAGCGAGCCCGATGCCGCTATTGCCCCCGGTGATGAGGGCGACTTTTCCCTGTAGTTGGGTCATGGCTTTTCCAGAAAGATGAAGGAAAGGCCACTCTATCTATTCCAAAAGGCGTTAAATAGGGAGTTTCTGTACAAGCACCTATTCCGCAAGGTCATCAATGGACATGCCGCCTGACGTTTCCGCGCTGGTTGCCTTTGCCACTGCCGTCGAGGCCGGCTCCTTCAGCAGCGCCGGCCGGATCCTGGGCACGTCGCCTTCTGCCGTGTCCAAGGCCATCGCGCGGCTGGAGCGGCGTTTCGGCATCCGGCTGTTCCAGCGGTCTACGCGAGTGCTGTCGCTCACACCCGAGGGGGCGGCCTACTACGAGCGCGTGTCGCCGCTCCTACGAGCGCTGGATGATGCCAGCGAGGTCATGCAGCCGGCAGCGACCGCGCAAGGGCGCCTGCGGATCACGGCGCCCGGCGACCTGGGGCGCCTGCTGATGACGCCCATCGTCAACCGCTTCCTGCCCGCGCACCCGGACTTAAAGCTGGAAATGAGCCTTGCCGACCGGCATGTGGATCTGATCCGCGAAGGATTCGATCTTGCGATCCGCGCGGGCCGTGTCGCGGATTCGGAACTGAACGCGCGGCAACTGGCGCAACTGCCACTGACGCTGGTGGCGTCGCCTGCGTATCTGAAGCGGTGTGGCACGCCGCGCAGCATCAGTGATCTGCCGCGCCACGCGCACGTGCGATATCTGCTGGCCGGAAGCCCTTTTCCCATCACGTTCGCATCGGGGGAGGTGGTGCGCCCGGAGGGCGTGTTCGACATCGACGACGGCACGGCGCTGCGCGCGGCTGCGTTGGGCGGCCTCGGCATTATCCAGATCCTGCGGCTGGCGGTCGCCGACGACCTTGCGGCCGGGCGGCTCACCGAGGTGCTGCCCGAGGCGCAATTGCCCCGCGTGCCGGTGTCCGTGCTGCACGCTTTCGGCCGCCACGCGCCCATGCGGGCGCGGCTGTTCATCGAATTCATGGCGGATCAGCTGCAGTCGCTTGCGTAGCGTCATCCGAGCGAGCGCAGGACGTGTGGCGGAATTAAAACAGGTCCACATCGAATCGTTTGCGCGAGCGCAAATTCTTCGCGCGCCGGGTTGACCACTGCCGTGTTAACGATATTTTTCGTAAGATAAGCGCCTATCATTCTCATTTGCATTGAACTTGAGGGCGTGGAAAGTGTCTGAGGAAAAATTGTTTTTGATGGATTCGCGGGTAGCGCGAATCGCCCCTGGCGTGGCGCTCACCCTGATGTTGCCGTTGCACGCGGCGTACGCGCAGGACGCGCAGCAGGCGACGACGTTGCAGCCGGTCACCGTGACGGCGGGCGCCTTGGGCGACGGGGACCTGCCGCCGGTCTATGCCGGGGGGCAGGTCGCAGAAGGCGCGCGGCTCGGCCTGATGGGAAACCAGTCCGTCATGGACACGCCGTTCAACGTCACCAGCTATACGTCCGAACTCATCAAGAACCAGCAGGCGCGCACGCTGGCCGACGTCATGGCGAACGATCCGTCCGTGCGCTTTACGACCTCCAGCGGCCACGCCTACGAAAACTTCCGCATCCGGGGCTTCGACGTCAACCAGAACGATGTGGCGATCAACGGCATGTACGGCCTGGCGCCCATGGGCCGCACGCCCGTGGAATTCGTCGAGCGGGTTGAAGTGCTGAAGGGGCCCAACGCGCTGTTCAGCGGCATGGCGCCCAGCGGCGCGGTGGGCGGAACGGTCAATCTTGTCACCAAGCGTGCGACCGACACGCCCACGGCCACGTTCGGCGTGGACTGGCTGTCCGATGGGCAACTGGGCACCACGATTGACGCGGGCCGGCGCTTTGGGACCCGCAACGAATGGGGCGCGCGCGTCAACGGTTCGTTCAGCGACGGCGCCACCACGCTGGACGGCCAGTCCAGAAAGCGCGAATTCCTATCGGCTGGCCTGGATTACCGCGGCAGCGCGCTGACGGCGTCCATCGACGCCTACCACAGCCAGGAATCATTCACGGGCGGCACGCCGGCCATGTTCTGGTTTGCGAGCCCGGTGGTGCCGGTGGCGCCCGATCCTCGCATCAATCAGTTCAGCACCGCCTACGGCAGCATCCAGAGCAACGCCGTCATGGGTCAGGCCGAGTACCGCTTCAATGAGCACGTATCGGCGTTCGCGGGCGTGGGCCGGCGTGACAGCGACCAGTCCGGCCTCATCAACGGCACGCACGCCCGGCAGATCCAACCCAACGGCGATTTCACCGGACAGATCGTAGGCCAGCGCGCCTACACCGACGCCACTACCGCAGAGGGCGGCTTGCGCACGCGCTTCAAGACGGGAAGCGTGGGCCATGAACTCGTGCTGCAGGCGTCCTACCTCAAGCTCGAGGACGGATCGGCCACCGGTCCGGCATCGGTGTTCCGTTCCAACATCTACAACCCCATCACGCCGGTCATGCCGGCACTGCCGGGCAGCCCGCCCAAAACCAGCGAGAACACGCTGACCAGCCTGGCGCTGGTCGACACCATGTCGTTCCTGGACGACAAACTGCGCGTGACCGGTGGCGTGCGCAACCAGCGCGTGAAGACCAGCAACTTCGACAAGACCGGCAAGACCACGGCGCGCTACGACGAAGACGCCGTGACGCCAGCCGTGGCCGTGGTTGTCAAGCCGTGGGGGCCCGATCTGTCGTTCTACGCGAATTACGTGGAAGGCCTGAGCAAGGGCGACAGCGTCACCGACACCACCGCAACCAACTTTGGCGAAGTCTTTGCGCCCTACAAGACCAAGCAGAAGGAGCTGGGTGTGAAGTGGAACGCCGGCACCTTCACCAACACGCTGGCGCTCTTCGAGATCGAAAAGCCGATGCTCGTGACCGAAGGCTCCACCACCCAGCCCACCTATGCGGACGGTGGCGAAAAGCGCGTGCGCGGCGTCGAGTGGAATACGTTTGGCGAGATCGCGCAGGGCGTGCGCGTGCTGGGTGGCGTCACGTACACGCAGGGCACGCAGGTCAAGACTTCATATGGCCGCTACAACGGCAATACTGCCGTCGGCGCGCCGCGCTGGCAGGTCAACACCGGGGTGGAATGGGATACGCCGTGGGTGCCTGGCCTGACGCTGACCGGACGCGTCCAGGCGACGTCGCGCCAGTACGCGGATTCGGCCAACAACATCGAGATCCCCGGCTGGGGCCAGGTCGACCTGGGCGCGCGCTATGCGACGAAGGTCAATGGCCGCGACGTGGTGCTGCGCCTGAACGTCAACAACGTGTTCAACAAGTATTACTACGCGGGCATCTTCAGCGACACCACGCCCATTGCGACGTTGGGGCCCGCCCGCAGCGTCATGGCGTCCGCCGCCATCACCTTCTGACAGGCGGCCTGCATGGCGTCCGCCGCGCCCTCCGTTCCGGCGATCGGGGCGTGCGGCGGACCCAGACATCATTCATTCCGGGGTGACCATGCCAGTCCTCATCCTTGTCAGCTTGACTGCCGTGTGCATCGGCTGCTTCTGCATCTATCGCGCATCGCCCAACCAGCAATGGGCAAGCGCCCCGTGGCCCGCCGCGCCCGCCCGCACGGCAGGCATTGCGCTGCTGGCGTTGGGCGGCTGGGGGTGCCTCTACGGATTCACCGTGGTCACCGCGGTGTTCGTATTCTGTACGGCGCTGATGCTGTTCTTCTGCCTGATTCCGCATCTGGGCGTATTGCGTCGGATGTACGGCAGAGGCATGCCCGGAGGAGTACGCGATGACGCCCGCTAAGCCCGCGCCCATCCGCCGTGACTGGGTCTCAAAGACCCTGGCCGGCACGTTGTTGGGATTCGCGATCGCCCTGGGCGCCAGCGCGCTGCTGGCCGCCTTGACTTCCGCCGTACCGCTTGCGACGCGCTCGCAGCTTGCCATGTGGCTGGTGCCGCCCGTGTGGCTGGGCATCGCGTCCACCGTCTACTTCTTCGGCAGCGGTCTGCGCGCCTGGTGCTGGCTGGGCGGGATCTGCCTGGCGCTGTACGGCGGCCTGTACGCGGCCGGCGCGTTATAAGCAGGAGGATCGCCATCATGCGAGCCGACTACATCCGCATCTACAAATCGGTCCATACCTGGACGGGCATTCTGACCGGCATGGCGCTGTTCATTGCGTTCTACGCGGGCGCGCTGACCCTCTTCAAGGAACCTATCGCGCGCTGGGCGTCGCCGCGGCCGGACGTGGCGATGGCGCCGCTTGAAACCGCGCCCGACCTGATCGCCAAGACGCTGGCGGCGCGGCCCGACGTGGCCAAGGGCTTCACCATTCATCTGCAGCCCACCGAGAACGTGCCTGCGCGCATGGCATGGGAAGTGCGCGACCCGCAGGCCGACGACCATGACGAATCATCCGTGCGGCATTATGTCGCCCGCCTGGACGCTGCCGGCGCCGTGCAGATCGGCGAGGCCGAGCCCAGCGGGCTGGGCAATTTCATCGACGTGCTGCATCGCGTGGTCGGTTTGCCGACGGACAGCGACCCCAACCGCTGGTTCATGGGCGTCGTCGCGTCGCTGTATGCGATTGCGCTGGTGTCCGGCGTCATCGTCCTGCTTCCTTCGCTGGTCAAGGACTTCTTCGCGCTGCGGGTGGGCAAGAACCGCAAACGCATGTGGCTGGACGCGCACAACGTGGTGGGCATCATCTCGCTGCCTTTCCATATCGTGATGGCGCTCAGCTCGGTCGTGTTCGCGTTTCACGATGGCATCTACGACATTCAGGACCGGCTGATGTATGGCGGCAAGCTGGAATCGGTGTTCCAGCGCGGCGGTGGCGCTCCGTCCGACGCCGCGCCGCGCGATCCGTCCGCCATGCTGCCGCCGCAAGAGTTGCTGCAGCATGCGCGCAGGCTGTCGCCATCGTTCGATCCCATTGCGCTGCAGTACACGCAGGTGACCGCGCCACGCGCCATCGTCCGCATCTGGGGCAAGGACCCGGCCGCGGTGTCGCCCCGCGCCCGCGGCGGCTTCGTGGCGATGGACCCGTACAGCGGCAAGGTGCTCAACACCGACTACCTGCCGGGTCGCCAGGATGCGGCCAACCTGTGGGTCAGCAGCTTCTTTGCATTGCACATGGCGTCCTTCGGCGGCGCGGCGGTGCAGTGGTTGTATTTCCTGCTGGGGCTGGCGGGCGCGTGGCTGTTCTACAGCGGCAACCTGCTCTGGATCGAGTCGCGGCGCAAGCGCGCGGACCGGCGAACCGGCGCGGTGCCGGTGCAGCGGCTCGACACGCGGTTGATGGCGTCCGCGACAGTGGGCGTGTGCCTGGGCAGCGTGTGCGGCATTTCGCTCATGATGGTCGCCGCCAAGGGTTTGCATGGGCACGTCGCCGACTTGGACATGTGGATCAAAGGGCTGTACTACGCGGCGTTCTTCGCGGCCATTGTCTGGTCGTTCGTGCGAGGCGGTGCAGCGGCGGCGGTGCATCTGCTATGGCTGGCGGCCGCGTTCACATTGGCAATTCCGTTGACCTCACTGTTGGGCGTGGTGGCGCCGTCAACCGGCTTGTGGGCGCACTCGTCGGCAGCAACGCTGGGCGTGGACGCGACCGCGCTGGCGATGGCGCTCGGGTTCACATGGATGGCGCGAGCCACGCAGCGACGGCTGGCGCACGGCGAAGCAGACAGCGCGTGGGCGCTCCGGCGCTCGCGCCCCGGGGCGGACACCACAGCTGAAACGCACGCTTGAGCGCCGGGCCGGGCGCCCGGCGCCTCATACAAGAAAAAAAAACCGCGCGCTCTTGCAGATTTTTAGTCTCTGTGCCCGGCGATCCAATCCTCGTCAAAACATGAATACCAGACAGATCTGATTCAGTCAGAGTATTTGTGCTCAATGTTTATTCGGAAGGGTTTTCTAGCATTGACCCCTGATGCAAACGTCCTGCGTCGAGCGCGACCAATTGAAATTGGCTGCGCCGCTCCCGGTCCACTCGCTGGGCGTGATGACGACGCGGATTTATCAGCCAATCCAAGCAGGGGGGAACATGCGTTGCGGGTGCGATTCTGTGGAAAGCGGCGTGCATGCGGTTTCAAAGGCAACCGGTCACGCAAAAATAAAGAAATCCATATCCGTTGATCGCGGGAACGCCGGTCCAGGTGCTTTCAGACACCGCCGTGCAACGTGTTTCATCGCGAGCGTGGCGTTGCTGGCGCCGGTTTCGGCGCTGGCGGACATTATCGGTGAAAGCGGTGTCGCCGGCGTGGGTGGCACATCCGGCATGCGCGGCGGCGATGGCGGCGCCGGGCACACCGCTGTCGTTATCACGGACACCACGCCGTTCGAGAACGCGGAACGTCTGATCGGCGGCGCGGGTGGCGGTGGCGGCGGTGGCGGCGGGGGCGG
>NZ_DGMA01000039.1:0-130 GCF_002388205.1 Achromobacter sp. UBA4530
GGGCCCTTGGAGCGGAATTGGGCCACCATCTGGGCTACCCGGCGGGCGGCGAGCGCCCCGAGCAGGCCACCAATCAACGCAACGGCAAGAGCTCCAAGACGGTCCTGACCGATGATGGGCCGCTTCGGGT
>NZ_DGMA01000039.1:358-23762 GCF_002388205.1 Achromobacter sp. UBA4530
CCGATCCTGATCCCCAAGCACGAGCGCCGCTTTACCGGGTTCGACGACAAGATCATCGCCATGTACGACCGCGGCATGACGGTGCGCGAAATCCAAGGGTTTCTGCTCGAGCAGTACGGCACGGAAGTCTCGCCGGAGTTCGTCAGCTCGGTGACCGACGCGGTGATGGACGAGGTCACGGCCTGGCAAACGCGGCCCCTGGAGACGATGTATCCGGTGGTGTTCTTCGACGCGCTGAGGGTCAAGATCCGCGAGGACGGCGTGGTGCGCAACAAGGCCGTTTACTTGGCGCTGGCGGTGTTGCCGGACGGCACGCGCGACATCCTGGGCCTGTGGATCGAGCAGACCGAGGGCGCCAAGTTCTGGATGAAGGTGTTCAACGAGCTCAAGACCCGCGGCACGCAGGACATCCTGATCGCTGTCACTGACGGTCTGAAGGGCATGGAGCAGGCGCTGAACGCGGTGTTCCCGGCCACGACGCTGCAGACTTGCATCGTGCACCTGATCCGATCCAGCCTGGAATACGCCAGCTGGAAGGAGCGCCGGACGGTGGCTGCGGCACTGAGGCCGATCTATACGGCGACGACCGTGGAGGCAGCGCTGGCCGCGCTCGTGCAGTTCGAGCAAGGCCCTTGGGGCCAGCGCTACGCCCCGATCGCTGACGCATGGCGCCGGGCCTGGGACCGTGTGATCCCGTTCTTTACGTTCCCACCGGCGATCCGCAAGGTGATTTACACCACCAATGCGATCGAGAGCATTAATGCCCAACTGCGCCGCGCGGTGAAAACGCGAGGTCACTTCCCAAGCGACGAAGCCGCCACCAAGCTACTGTGGCTGGTCTTGCGCAACATCACCGGGGCCTGGGGCAGCGCCACGCACGACTGGAAGGCCGCTATGAACCAGTTCGCCGTGATTTATGCAGAACGCTTCACTGACCCGTATCGCTGAGATAGCATCAATAAGCCTGATAGAAACAACTATCAGGCTTCTAACGCCTCAAACACAAAAATACTGACACTCCCACCTACGGAGACCTGCCGCCACGAAGGCTGATGTCTCGAGGGCCGATATCAGACACCCTGACGAAGACGATTGTCAGCTCGGATCACCGTCTCAGCAGGTCTCAGACACCTAGCCATAACTACATCCGTAGACAAACCCACCACCATCCAAATACCACCATCATCCAGATCCATTCGCCTAGAATGTCGCCCACCAAAATCGCCATCCCCCACCATCTCTCATGTCCGCCGCCCCCACCAGCGCCATCGCTTACGGCCTAGCCACGTTAGCCGCCGACGGCACCATCCTTGACACTTGGTATCCGCGTCCCTCGCTCGCCGACAACGCCCCTCCCACCGGGACTCGTCATCTGACGCCTGAGGAAGCGCGCGCCGCGCTTGGCGAGCACGTGGCCACGGCGCTCTTCCGGGACACGCGCCGCAAGGTCGATATCGTTGCCGTGCGCACCGCCATTTCCTCGCTCGACGAGCCGCCCGCTGATGCTCACGACGCCTACCTGCGTCTGCATCTGCTCAGTCATCGGCTCATCCGGCCGCATGACGCCAATCTGGATGGGTTGTTTGGCGTGCTCGCCAATGTCGCGTGGACCTCGGTGGGGCCTTGTGCGGTGGATCAGGTTGACGCGCTGCGCTGGCATCTGCGCGCCACCGGGCAGGTTCTGGAAATTCGTGGCGTGGACAAGATTCCGCGCATGACCGATTACGTCGTGGCCAGTGGCGTGCGTATCGCGGACACGGCGCGTGTGCGGCTGGGCGCGCATCTGTCGCCGGGCACCACCGTGCTGCATGAAGGGTTCTGCAATTTCAACGCCGGCACGCTCGGCGCGTCCATGGTCGAAGGCCGCATCAGTGCGGGCGTGATCGTGGACGATGGCACCGATATTGGCGGCGGCGCGTCGATCATGGGGACCATGTCGGGTGGCGGCAAGCAGGTGGTGTCCATCGGCAAGCGTTGCCTGCTTGGCGCCAATTCGGGCATCGGCATTTCGCTGGGCGACGATTGCGTGGTCGAGGCCGGATGCTACGTCACCGCCGGCACACGGGTGCTGACGCCGGAGGGCGCGGTGGTCAAGGCGGTGTCGCTGGCCGGTCAGCACGGGCTGCTGTTCCGCCGCAACTCGCAGACCGGCGCGGTGGAAGCGCTGGTGCGGACCGCGGCGTGGGGCACGTTGAATCCCGCGCTGCATTCGGGGCACTGAATGGAATATGGCCGCTGCGAGCGGCCATATCAATCATGCGGCGTGCGCTCGGTTACCCGAGCCGGCGCCTTGGCGTCAGGCGTATTCCGCCGTTTGCCCCAGCTGGTTGTACACCAGGTTGACGAAGAGGTCGGAACTCAGGATGCGCGCCACGCGGCATGAGAAGACCGTCTTGCCGCTGTCGTCCTGCAGGGTGACCGTGTCGGTCCAGTCGTTCAGATCGATCGGCTGCAACGACTCGTAGGGCCACGTGACGCCGTCGATGTGCAGGCCTTGTGCGGAGAGGGACACGTCGCGCGTTTCCAGGTTGGGGAAGGTGCCGCCGGTGATATAGCGGAACGTGACGCGCGCGCCCTGCTCGGTCAGCGATTCCAGAACCGGCAGCCGGCGCGCCACGTAGTGCGAGCGGAAGGCGTCCATGAACGCGGGGAATTCGTCGATGCCGGTGGCGACTGTCCAGGCGCCTTGCGCGGCGCTGCGGTACGCCAGGCGGTCGGCGGATCCTGCTGGCGAGTCCGGCTGGCCGGTGTAGAGGCAGAGATCCTGGATGTCCGCGAATGCGGTGTAGGTGCGGGCGCCGCCTTCCTGGCTGACGACTCCGTTTTCGTGCAATTCAAAGCAATCCGGGGCGCTCCCCGTGCGGGTAAACACCGCGAATGCGTCTATGGCCTGCGGGGTTTCTCTATCTGTCATGCAACTTCCTGAATGGATTGGGGTGCTATCGCGGCCCAGGACGTCGCAATGTCTTGCGAGCCGTATTCTCCCCCATATGCGGAATACGTGCTTGATGACCCCAATTCCCGCTCGTTGAACGGAAATCACTCGCCCGGCGGAATCGGCGCGAAACGCATGTGCTGCACGTCGCCGCGTCCGGCGATGATCGCGGTGGATTCGGGCACTTCTTCCCACACACCGGCCATGTCCGACAGCGGCTCTGACAACAGCAGGAAGGCGTCGTCGTCCATGGCGGCGATCTGCGCGTTGTCGGGGTAGAGTTCGCGCAGGTGGCGCACGCAGGTGTTGTGAAACAGCGTGCGCGAGTCGCCTTCGCTGGAATAACGCACCGCGATCAGGCGCTCGCCGTCCAGCGCGCATACGGTCATGTTGATGGGATGCGCCACGCCGTGGCGCCGGCCGGTTTCCTCGACCGCGCCCACCATGCGGGCGATTGCGGGGATCGGGTCTTCGTCCAGGCCGAACGTAAGGGCCAGTAGAAACATCACCTCGGAATCCGTGGAGCCTTCCAGCGATCCGAAATACGCGGGCGCAATCATCAGCATCAGATCACGGCGCAGCAGCGGGTAGTCGCGGATGAGGCCGTTGTGCACGAACAGCCATTGCCCGTGCCGAAAAGGGTGGCAGTTGGTTTCTTGCGCGGGGGTATCGGTGGCGGCGCGGATGTGCGCGACGAAGTGCGGTGCGTGGATGGCGCGGGCAGCCTCGCGCAGATTGCGGTCGTTCCAGGCCGGATGCACGCTGCGATAGCGGAACGGCGGTTCGATGGGGCGGCCTTCGATGGGGCGGCTGTACCAGCCCAGCCCGAAACCGTCGCCATTCGTGGTGGTGGCGCCCAGGCGGGAATGCAGGCTTTGTTCGATGAGCGAGTGCTTGGCCTTGAACAGCACGCTCTCCATCTGCAGGGGACTACCGGTGTAAGCCAGCCAACGGCACATGATGCGCTCCTTCGATCCGGACAGGCCAGTGTAGGAGCGGGGCGCGCGTTTCTTCAAGTCTTGGCTAACGCCCCCGTCTTCGCCTGCGATGCCGTCGCGTGTTGCGCCGGGTTTGTAGCGACCCTGTGTATCGCGCCCCTGTGTGTCGCGCCCCTGGTCCGCCCCGCCCCTATTTGTTCAGCAGCGCCTTCAGCATGGCCATGCGCTCCTTGGGGCTCATGGCGGCCGTCGCGTCGTCCTCCTGGATGCGCACGTCGCCCAGGCCCATTTCCTCGATGAAGCGCGACGGCTCGCGCACCAGGTCTTCGCGCGCGCGGCGGCGGCGCTTGCACCAGCTCAGGTGCAGGCTGCGCTGCGCGCGCGTGATGCCGACGTACATCAGGCGCCGTTCTTCCTGAATGCGGGTGGCCAGGTTCTCGGCGGCGCGCGCAGGATCGCCGACTTCGTCGTCCTTGCCCAGATGCGGCAGCAGGCCTTCTTCCACGCCGGCCAGGTACACGTGCGGGTATTCGAGGCCCTTGGAGGCGTGCAGCGTGGACATCTTGACGGCGTCGGGCGCTTCTTCCTCGCCGCGCTCCAGCATCGTGACCAGCGCCACGTGCTGCACCAGATCGAAGAGCGACATGTTGTCTTCCTCGGCCTTGCGCTTGAGCCAGCCGGTCAGCTCCAGGACGTTCTGCCAGCGCGTCTGCGCCGGGCGTTCTTCGAAGAGTTCGAAGAGGTGCCGCTCGTACTGGATGGCTTCGAGCAGGTCGTCGAGGATGGCGCCCGCGGGTTCCGCAGGCGCCGCGTCGTTGCCCGAGGCCGCGCCGCGACCGGCGCGCCACTGCATGCGGCGGATGAATTCCGCGAAGGTGCGCAGCTGGTCAATCTGGCGCGGCGCCAGCACGCTTTCGAGGCCGGTCTCGGCCACGGCGGCCAGCAGCGACAGTTCACGGCTGGCCGCGTACTGGCCCAGCGCCTGCAAGGTGGCCTGGCCGATGCCGCGCTTGGGCGTGGTGGCCGCGCGGATGAAGGCGGGGTCGTCATCGTCGTTGGCCAGCACACGCAGGTAGGCCAGGATGTCGCGCACTTCCGCCTTGTCGAAGAAGCTTTGCCCGCCGGAGATCGTGTACGGAATCTTCAGGTTGCGCAGCGCCTGTTCCAGGATGCGAGACTGATGATTGCTGCGGTAAAGGATGGCGAAATCCTTCCACTGCGCCTGGCGCTCGAAGCGCGCGGCAGACACCTTCATGGCGATGGACTCGGCCTCCTGCTCCTCGCCGTCCATGGCCGAGACCTGGATCGGTTCGCCCACGCCCAGCTCGGACCACAGTTTCTTTTCGAAGAGCTTGGGGTTCTTTTCGATGACCTGGTTGGCGGCTGCCAGGATGCGCTGCACCGATCGGTAGTTCTGCTCCAGCTTGATGAGCTTGATGTTCGGGTAGTCGGTGGTCAGCTTGGCCAGGTTCTCGATGGTGGCGCCGCGCCAGGCGTAGATGGCCTGGTCATCGTCGCCCACGGCGGTGAACATGGCGCGCGGGCCGGTCAGCAACTGCACCAGACGGTACTGGCACACGTTGGTGTCCTGGTATTCGTCCACCAGCAGGTAGCGCACGCGGTTCTGCCAGCGGGTGCGCACTTCTTCGTTGCTGGCCAGGAGTTGTGCGGGAATGCGGATGAGGTCGTCGAAGTCCACCGCCTGATAGGCGGCCAGCGTGGCGGCGTAGCTGCGATAGACGTTGGCGGCTTCGACGTCGCCCGGGGTGATGGCTTCGCGCGCGGCGTCGTCCGGCTCCAGCAGCGCGTTCTTCCACAGCGAGATGATGCCCTGCACGTGGCGCAGGCGGGCCTTGTCGGTGGTCGCCAGCAGTTCCTGGATGATGCCCATGGCGTCGTCGGCGTCCAGGATGGAGAACGTGGGTTTCAGGCCCGCGTTGCGCGCTTCTTCGCGCAGCATCTTCACACCCAGCGAGTGGAAGGTGCTGATGATCAGGCCCTTGGACAGCTTGCGGTCGACCAGCGTCTTCACGCGCTCGTCCATTTCGCGGGCGGCCTTGTTGGTGAAGGTCAGCGCGACGACATTGCGGCCCATGTAGCCGCATTCGCGCAGCAGGTACGCGATCTTCTGCGTGATGACGCGCGTCTTGCCGCTGCCGGCGCCTGCCAGGACGAGGCAAGGGCCGTCCAGGTAGAGCGTCGCCTCCCGCTGCGCGGGATTCATGCCGTGGCCTATCGGTTCGCTTGCGGACATTGGAGATTCAGATCGTCATGCGTCGCGGCGGCCATGCCAACGCAGCCGGCAAGCAAGAGGTCTGCCGCTGCCCGTCAATGGGCCGGAAAAACGCGAGAAAAAAGGGGACGGGCGCAGCCGCCGCAGCGGGTCTGCCGCGCCGGTGCGATAGAGGAAGACGATCATAGAACAATCGGGTCGAAGGCGCATCGGCGGGTTGCCGCAGAGGCGCCCCACGTGGCCGCAGGCATGCAACACCGGCGCATCGTCGCAGCGGCGAACGGTACACGGGGAGTCCTGCGGTGCGCGACAGCCAGCCAGCAGCGCGGGGCCGCGGCGCCCCGTCGCACGAGCGTGCCGCCCTATCGCTTATCAGATTTCCAGCGGATCGACTTCCAGTTGCCAGCGCACGCGCGCCTCGTTCGCCAGATAAGGCAGGTGATGCGACCACGATGCGAGAAACGCCTGCAGCGCCGGCCGGCTGCTGCTTTCGGCCAGCAGCTGCGCGCGCTCGATGTTGGCCACGCGCACGACGCGCAGCGGCACGGGGTCGTACAGCATGATCGCGTCCATGCCGGGAAAATCGGCCGCCCATTCGCCCTCGGGCAGCACGCGGGCCTGCTCAAGAAACGCTTGCGCCACCTTGAGTTCACGCGCCTCGGCGGTCAGCAGCGCCTGGTAGACGTAAGGGGGCAAGCCGGTGCTTTCGCGCTCGTGCAGCGCGTGGCGAGCAAACCCGGCGTAGTCGTGGCGCAGCAAGGCCTGGTACACGGGCTGCTCGGGGTAGCCCGTCTGGATCAGCACTTCGCCGTTGCCCTGATGGCGGCCCGCGCGGCCGGCCACCTGCATCAGCTGCGCGAACAGGCGTTCGGGCGCGCGGAAATCGTGGGCGAACAGCATGGAGTCCGCATTCAGCACGCCGACCAGCCCCAACCGCGCAAAGTCGTGCCCCTTGGCCACCATCTGCGTGCCGACCAGAATGTCGACCTCGCCGGCGTGGACGGACGCGAACAGCGCTTCGGCGCTGCCCTTCTTGCGCGTGCTGTCGGCGTCAATGCGCAGGATGCGCGCCTCGGGAAAGAGTTCGGCCAGGTGTTCCTCGACGCGTTGCGTGCCCCGGCCCATGGGCGCCAGATCCTGGTCGCCGCATTCGGGGCAGGCGCGCGGCACGGGGGCCTGATAGCCGCAGTGGTGGCACTGCAGGCGATGGCCGCGAAAGTCCGTGCGATGCAGCACGGTAAAGGCCGTGCAGCGCGGGCAGTTGCTGACCCACGCGCAGGACTGGCAATGCAGCACCGGCGAATAACCTCGCCGGTTCAGGAAGATCAGCACCTGTTCCTTGCGCTCGAGCCGCTGGCCGATGGCCTCGAGCAGCTGCGGCGACAGCCCTTGCTTCATCTGCAGACGGCGCGTATCCACCAGGCGGATCTTGGGCAGCTCGCTGGACCGCGCGCGGCCGGGCAACGTCAGGCGCAGGTAACGGCCACGCTCGGCGTGCTGCCAGGTTTCCAGCGACGGCGTGGCGGACCCCAGCACGACCGGAATGTTCAGATCGTGGGCGCGCCACACGGCAAGGTCGCGCGCCGAATAGCGCAGTCCGTCCTGCTGCTTGTAGGACGTATCGTGTTCTTCGTCGACCACGATCAGGCCCAGCTCGGTCAGCGGGGCGAAGATCGACATGCGCGTGCCCAGCAGCATGCGGGCCTGGCCGCGCTGGGCGCGGGTCCACGCCTGCAGCCGCTCGCCGTCGGACAGCCCGCTGTGCATCACCGCCAGCCCCTCGGGTCCGACCAGCGTTTCCAGGCGTGCCCGCAGCGCGGCTTCGAGCTGCGGCGTCAGATTGATTTCGGGGACCAGCAGCAGCACCTGCCGCCCAGCCGCCAGGACTTTTTCGGCGGCGCGCAGGTAGACCTCGGTCTTGCCGCTGCCCGTCACGCCGTGCAGCAGCACCGGCTTGAAT
The DNA here is from genome assembly GCF_002388205.1 of Achromobacter sp. UBA4530. NCBI lineage: Bacteria > Pseudomonadati > Pseudomonadota > Betaproteobacteria > Burkholderiales > Alcaligenaceae > Achromobacter > Achromobacter sp. UBA4530. Next base: position 8,425 of record NZ_DGMA01000039.1, read on the forward strand.
CCGCCCAGCGCGCCGATGGCCTGCACCGCCGCCTCCTGGGCCTCGTTCAGCGCCGGCGGCTGGTCGGGCGTGGCCGGCGCGCGCGCGGTCTTGCGCTTGCGCGCATCCATGCGCGCCACGGGCCCTTCTCCGGACCGCTTGCCCTGGTAGGACGTGGGCTTGCGCAGCGGCGGCGGCAGCGTGGGCAGCATCACCTCGCCCAACGGGCGTTGATAGTAGTCCGCCGCAAAGCGCGCCATGCGCAACCACGCTTCGTCAAAAGGGGGCAGATCGTCCAGCACCGCCTCGATCGGACGGATCTGTTTGGGCTCGAAAGACGGCTCTGCGGGGTTGTCGACGACCACCCCAATCATCTTGCGCCGGCCGAACGGAACGATCACCCGCAGGCCGGCCGGAATCGGCGCGTCGCTGCGGTAATCGAACGGGCCAGGCAGGGGCACGTCCAGCGCGACGCGCACCCAGCACACCGCTGCGGTGTCGGGATTCGCTTGCGCGTCAGGCATGGAGTCTGGGGACATTCATCTAATGAAATAGGACTAGCCGAAAGGATGAGGACCGCACGGCGCCACGTTGGAGGATTCTCGCTCGCCGCCGCGCCATTGATCCACCGGCGCCTGTGGATAACTTTGGGGAAAAGGCGAGAGCAACATCAGAAAATGGAATATGGCAAGAATGCACAAACTATTGCATCCCTGTTGATAAGCGACATTTTCCGATATAAAACAGGCACTTGAAGCCGGTTTCCAGATTGTAAGCCAGCTTGGGGAGGGTTTTCCCCGACCCCGGATTTTATGTGCACAAGTCGCCCGGGCGGCCCATCTGCTTCGGCCCTTGGGGCCGAAGCGTTCACTTACTTACGCGTGGAAGGCGCGGCTGTACTGGTGGACTTCATCGACCAATTCAGCTACAGCTTCTGGCGGAGTGAAGCGCGAAATGCCATGTCCCAGATTGAACACATGGCCGCCCTTGCCCACCGGGCCAAACGCGTCCAGCACGCGACGCGCTTCCGCGCGAATGGCGCTGCCACCGCCAAAAAGCGCCATCGGATCCAGATTGCCCTGGAACGCGACCGAGTCGCCGGTGCGGCGCCGGGCCGCCGCCAGATCCACGGTCCAGTCCAGGCCCACTGCGTCGCTGCCACAGGCCGCAATGTCTTCAATCCACTGGCCGCCGCCCTTGGTGAAGACGATGACCGGCACGCGCCGCCCTTCGTGTTCGCGGGTCAAACTGGCGACGACCTTCTTCGTGTAAGCCAGCGAAAACTGCTGGAACAGGCCGTCGGCCAGCACCCCGCCCCAGCTGTCGAACAGCATCACTGCCTGAGCGCCGGCCGCGATCTGGCCGTTCAGGTATTGCAGCGTGGCTTCGGCGTTGATCTCGAGGATGCGGTGCAGCAGATCGGGACGCGAATACAGCAGGGTCTTGATGAGACGGTAGTCGTCGCTGCCCTTGCCTTCGACCATGTAACAGGCGATGGTCCACGGGCTGCCGGCAAAGCCGATCAGCGGCACCTTGCCGTCAAGATCACGCCGGATCGTGCTGACCGCATCGAACACGTACCGCAGCTTGTCCATGTCGGGCACCGCCAGGCGCGCGACGTCTTCTTCGGTGCGGATGGGATGCGCAAAGCGCGGGCCTTCGCCTTCAGCGAAGTCCAGCCCGAGGCCCATCGCGTGGGGCACGGTCAGGATGTCCGAAAACAGGATGGCCGCGTCCAGGTCGTAGCGCTCCAGCGGCTGCAGCGTGACTTCCGAGGCATAGTCCGGATTCTGCGCCAACCCCATGAACGAGCCTGCACGCGCACGCGTCTCGCGGTACTCGGGCAGATAGCGACCCGCCTGGCGCATGAGCCAGATGGGGGTGTAGGGCACGGGTTCGCGCATCAGGGCGCGCAAGAACACATCGTTCTTCAAACGGGGAGCAGACACGGCTAACCTCGATGATCGGAAGCCGTGAGTTTACTTCCCCTGGCTGACAAGGCGGGTCGCGCCCGCGTTGACGGGGTTGAGCGGGCGCAATGGGCGGCGGCTGCGGGCGTGCCGCCTGGTTAGCGTCAACCCATGTCGTGCATCCGCGCCGCGGCCAGCGCCGCCTGACGGTAAGGCGCGGCTTCAATGCCGTGCTTGCGCATCAGCGCCCAGAACGCGCGGCGGTGCTTGGCGCAAGCACGTGCGGCCTGTGCGACGTTGCCGCCGTGGCGCGACAGCGCGTGACGGATGTATTCGCGCTCGAAGCCGTTCACCACCTGCGCCTTCGCCGCCCGGAATGTTTCTGGCACGCCGCGCCGGTATTGGTGCCGCAAGCTGCTCAAAGCGTGCTCGACGATGTCGGCCGGCACCTTTGGACGCGCGGATCCCGCGCGTGACGCGTGGGGCGGATATGCCGCGTGCTCGGCACCCTGCGCCTCTGCATGCTCGCCCAGATAGTTGACGGGATGCTCATGGACGCTACCCGTCACGCCGGCACGGCGCACGGCGCCGCGGCGAGCCAGGCGAACCAGCCGCACCCGCAGGCTCTCGACGCACACCGGCTGCGAGATGAAGTCCGCCGCGCCCAGGCTGAGCAAGTCCAGAATGGCGGGCGCCTTGACGTCGTGGATGAGCAGCAGAACGGGCGTTGTGAGCGCGCCGCGCGCCTGCTGCAAGGCCATGCGGGCCCAGGCGAGCGAAGACGGCGCCACGGGAAGAATGCAAGCGTCATAGCGCCGCAGCGACAACGCCTGCTGTGCAAGGGAGTCCGGCGGCGCCTCGGCAAGCGCCGGCGAAGCCAGGGACACCGGATGCAGCCGCACACGCGTCACCTTGGCCTGATGGCCGGCGATCCAGGCGTCCATCGTCGATTCATGACCGGGCGCCAGCAGCACCCCGCAATCCAGCACGTCTCGCATGCCTTCCTCGTTTGCATCGCAAAAACTGAAGGCTACTGTTGCAGACCCCGTGCCGACTATTCGTAGTGAACGCATTGCGGCAGGCCGCTACAGGGCGTAGCACCGAGGGGCAGCGCAGGTTGACGCGGGCTCGGCAAAATATCGGACGCATTCAGGTGTCAGACACCCTGCAACAAAGAGGAATGAAAAAAAGCGGCCCGAGGGCCGCTTTTTTTGTACGCCGGGACAAGCCCGGAAACCGCATTGCCGCTTAGTGCGAGCGGCCGCCTTGGCGCAGCTTGCGCGCCGCGATGGCTTGCGCAGCCAGCATGGCGAGCTCGGCTTCGACGACAGCGATGTCAGCCTTGTCCTTGGCGTTGGCCAGGGCCAGTTCGGCCTTCTGGCGCGCTTCCAGGGCGCGGGCTTCGTCGAGGTCGGCGGCACGGATAGCCGTGTCGGCCAGGACCGTCACGCTGCCCGGCTGAACTTCCAGGATACCCCCGGCGACGAAGATGTTTTCCTCGCCTTGGTCGGCACGAACGATCTTGACCGTTCCGGGGCGTATGCGCGAGATCAGCGGGGTGTGGCCGGGCAGAATGCCCAGTTCACCCGACTCGCCAGGCAGAACCACGAACTTCGCCTCGCCGGTGAAGATCGCTTCCTCTGCGCTGACCACATCCACATGCAGGGTAGCCATATCGGTTCCTTATTGCAGTTTCTTGGCCTTCTCGAAGGCCTCGTCGATCGAACCGACCATGTAGAACGCCTGTTCCGGCAGGGAGTCGCACTCGCCGTTGACGATCATCTTGAAACCACGGATGGTTTCGGCCAGCGGAACGTACTTGCCGGGCGAACCGGTGAAGACTTCAGCAACGTGGAACGGCTGCGACAGGAAGCGCTGAATCTTACGCGCGCGGGCCACGGCCTGCTTGTCTTCCGGCGACAGTTCGTCCATGCCCAGAATCGCGATGATGTCGCGCAGTTCCTTGTAGCGCTGCAGCGTCTGCTGCACGCCACGGGCAACCGAGTAGTGCTCTTCGCCGACGACTTGCGGGTCGAGCTGGCGGCTGGAGGAATCGAGCGGATCGACGGCCGGGTAGATACCCAGGGCGGCGATGTCACGCGACAGCACGACGGTGGAGTCCAAATGCTGGAAGGTCGTGGCAGGCGACGGGTCGGTCAAGTCGTCCGCAGGGACGTACACGGCCTGGATCGAGGTGATCGAGCCGGTCTTGGTCGACGTGATGCGCTCTTGCAGCTTGCCCATTTCTTCGGCCAGCGTGGGCTGATAACCCACGGCGGACGGCATACGGCCCAGCAGTGCGGACACTTCGGTACCGGCCAGGGTGTAGCGGTAGATGTTGTCCACGAAGAACAGGATGTCGCGGCCTTCGTCACGGAACTTCTCGGCCATCGTCAGGCCGGTCAGCGCGACGCGCAGACGGTTGCCGGGGGGTTCGTTCATCTGACCGAACACCATGGCGACCTTGTCCAGAACGTTCGACTCTTCCATTTCGTGGTAGAAGTCGTTGCCTTCACGGGTACGCTCACCCACGCCGGCAAACACCGACAAACCGCTGTGCTGCTTGGCGATGTTGTTGATGAGTTCCATCATGTTCACGGTCTTGCCCACGCCGGCGCCGCCGAACAGGCCGACCTTGCCGCCCTTGGCGAACGGGCACACCAGGTCAATAACCTTGATGCCGGTTTCCAGCAGTTCCACCGAAGGCGACAGTTCGTCGAAACGGGGAGCGGCTTGGTGAATACCACGCTTTTCTTCGTGCTGGATCGGGCCGGCTTCGTCGATGGGACGACCCAGCACGTCCATGATGCGGCCCAGCGTGCCGGTGCCGACGGGCACCGAGATCGGGGCGCCCGTGCCGGTGACCTTCATGCCGCGGCGCAGACCGTCGCTGGAGCCCAGCGCAATGGTACGCACCACGCCGTCGCCCAGCTGTTGCTGCACTTCCAGCGTCAGACCCTTTTCGGCGAACGAGGAACCCTCGTCGGCCAGAGTAAGCGCTTCATAGATCTTGGGCATTTGATCGCGGGGGAACTGAATATCCACCACGGCGCCGATGCACTGAACGATGGTTCCGTTGCTCATGTCGATTCCTTGCTTGATAGCTTTTGACGGGATGCTGCCTGCCTCAAACGGCGGCAGCGCCCCCTACGATTTCCGAAATTTCTTTGGTGATCGCGGCCTGACGGGTCTTGTTGTAGACCAGTTGCAGATCGCCGATGACCTTCTTGGCGTTGTCCGACGCCGCCTTCATGGCGACCATCCGGGCCGACTGCTCCGAAGCCATGTTCTCGGCCACGGCTTGGTACAGCAGGCCTTCAACGTAACGCTGCAGCAGGTCGTCGATCACGCTACGGGCGTCGGGTTCGTAGATGTAATCCCAGCTGTATTCCGACTTCACTTCCGAGGTCTTGGCCAGGCTATCGGCGCCCGTCTGGTACGGATCTTCCAAACCGCTGGCCAACGGCAGCAGACGCAGGAACAGCGGCTCTTGCTTCATCGTGTTGACGAAGCGGGTCGAGGCCACGTACAGCGCGTCGATACGGCCTTCCAGGTAGGCGTCCAGCTGCACCTTGATCGCGCCCAGCAGGCGGTCGAGTTGCGGCTTGTCGCCCAGTTGCACTTCCTGGGAAACCAGTTTGGCGCCGATACGGGTCAGCACACCCACGCCCTTGTTGCCGAAAGCGGTCGCTTGCACGGCGATGCCGGCTTTCTCGAACTCTTTCAGCTTGCCCAACATCACGCGGGTGATGTTGGTGTTCAAGCCGCCGCACAAACCCTTGTCGGTCGTCACCATGACCACGCCGACCGCCTTGATTTCGCGTTCGACCAGGTACGGGTGGCTGTACTCGGGATTGGCCTGCATCAGGTGCGCAGCAATCTCGCGCACCTTGGTGGCGTACGGACGGCCTGCACGCATCCGCTCCTGCGCCTTGCGCATCTTGGATGCGGCGACCATTTCCATCGCCTTGGTGATCTTGCGCGTGTTTTGCACGCTCTTGATCTTGGTTCGGATTTCCTTAATTCCGGGCATTGCGCTTTCCTGTGAAGACTGGCCGATGGGTTCCGCTCGCGCCTCAACCATCCGGGAAGGATGGGTGAGGCGCCTGGGACGCCTAACCCATCACTTTCTTAAAAAGCACCGTGCTTCTTGAATTCCTGAACGGCGGCGGCCAGTTCGGCCTCGTCGTCCTTGGACAGTTCCTTGGTGTCTTCGATGCGCTGGATCAGAGCAGCGTGCTTGCTCTTGAGCTGATCCTTCAGCGACTTCTCGAACGACAGCACTTGGGCCACGTCCACGTCATCCAGGTAGCCGTTGTTGACCGTGTACAGCGTGACGGCCAGTTCCCACACTTGCAGCGGCTGGTATTGCGGCTGCTTGAGCAGTTCAACGACGCGCTTGCCGCGCTCGAGCTGGCGACGGGTGGCGTCGTCCAGGTCGGAGGCGAACTGCGCGAAGGCGGCCAGTTCACGGTACTGCGCCAAGTCGGTACGGATACCGCCGGACAGCTTCTTGACGACCTTGGTCTGGGCAGCGCCACCGACGCGCGACACCGAGATACCGGCGTTGATTGCGGGGCGGACACCGGCGTTGAACAGGTCGGTTTCCAGGAAGATCTGGCCGTCGGTGATCGAGATCACGTTGGTCGGAACGAAGGCCGACACGTCGCCTGCCTGGGTTTCGATGATCGGCAGCGCGGTCAGCGAGCCGGTCTTGCCCTTGACGGCGCCTTCGGTGAACTTCTCGACGTACTCTTCGTTGACGCGAGCAGCACGCTCCAGCAGACGCGAGTGCAGGTAGAACACGTCGCCCGGGTAGGCTTCGCGGCCCGGCGGACGGCGCAGCAGCAGCGAGACCTGGCGGTAGGCCCAGGCTTGCTTGGTCAGATCGTCATAAACGATCAGGGCGTCTTCGCCACGATCGCGGAAGTATTCGCCCATCGTGCAGCCGGCGTAGGCGGCCAGGTACTGCATGGCGGCGGAGTCGGAAGCCGAGGCGGCCACGACGATGGTGTATTCCATCGCGCCGTGCTCTTCGAGCTTGCGGACCACGTTGTTGATCGTCGAAGCCTTCTGGCCGATAGCGACGTACACGCAGGTGACGCCCTTGCCCTTCTGGCTGATGATCGTGTCGACGGCCACGGCGGTCTTGCCGGTCTGGCGGTCGCCAATGATCAGTTCGCGCTGGCCACGGCCGATGGGAACCATCGAGTCGATAGCCTTGATGCCGGTTTGCAGCGGCTGCGACACCGAGCGGCGGGCGATAACGCCAGGCGCCACTTTTTCGATGATGTCGGTGGCCTTGGCGTTGACCGGGCCCTTGCCGTCGATCGGCTCGCCCAGCGTGTTGACCACGCGGCCTTTCAGTTCCGGACCAACCGGAACTTCCAGAATGCGGCCGGTCGTCTTGACCTGGTCGCCTTCGGAAACGCCGGTGTAGTCGCCCAGAATAACGGCGCCGACGGAATCACGCTCGAGGTTGAGCGCCAGACCGAAAACGTTGTTGGGGAATTCGAGCATTTCGCCCTGCATCACGTCGGACAAGCCGTGGATGCGGGTAATACCGTCGGTCACGGACACGACGGTGCCCTGAGTACGGACATCAGCCGAAGCGCCCAGGCCCTCGATGCGGCTCTTGAGCAGTTCGCTGATCTCGGAGGGATTGAGTTGCATATTGACTCCTGGAATCCTGTTAGTAGCCTTAAGCGGCGAGCTGATCGCGCATGCGGACCAATTGGGCTTGTACGGAAGTATCGAGCACCTGGTCGCCGACGGCCACGCGCACGCCGCCGATCAACGACGGGTCGACGGTAACGCTGGGCTTGAGCTTGAGGCCGAATTTTTGTTCAAGCGCGCCGACCAGATCCTTGACCTGGGCATCGCTGAGCTCGAACGCGCTGGTGATTTCCGCCTGCGCCGTGCCTTCGTGACGATTCCGCAGCGCGACGAATTGCGAGGCGATCTCGGGCAGCAGCAGCAGCCGGTCGTTTTCGACCAGCAGCTCGATGAAATTATGGGCGGCTTGCGGCAAATCGGCCTTGATCAGGCCGGTAAACAGTTCGACGCGCTGCTTGTCGCCCAGACGCGGATCGGCCATGGCCTCGCGCACGTCGGGGTTGGAGGCGACCTGCGACATTTCGCTGACCAGGTCGGCCCACGCCGGCAGACCGGCCTTGTCGTCGCGCGCTGCGCTGAAGAGCGCTTCAGCGTAGGGCCGGGCAACAGTGGAAAGTTCAGCCATGACGGTCCCGGATTAGAGCTGCGCGCGGAGCTGGTTCAGCAGCTCGGCGTGTGCGCGGGCGTCAACCTCGCGCTTGAGGATCTGTTCAGCACCCTTGACGGCCAGCGCGGCGACGTCGTCGCGCAACGCTTCGCGGGCGCGCTGGACTTCCTGCGCGGCATCCTGGGCAGCCTGCGCCACGATGCGGGCACGTTCGGCTTCCGCTTCGCGGCGGGCCTGCTCGATCAGGGAGGCGGCTTGCTTCTCGGCCTCGATGATGCGTGCGTGGTTTTCGGACTTGGCAGAAGCCTCGATCAGACTGACGCGCGCCTGGGCTTGAGCCAGGTCGGCTTTGCCCTTCTCGGCGGCGGCCAGGCCGTCGGCGATTTTTTGGCGGCGCTCGTCCATCGCCTTCGTCAGGGGAGGCCACACGAATTTCATCGTGAACCAGCCCAGAACGAAGAACACGAGCATCTGGAAAATGATCGTCGCGTTCAGATTCACGGTCGTTCCTTTAACACCTTTCGGCTCCGACCGCACCCGGAAAGGGGCGTCGCGGAGCACTCGATACTTTGCTGACCGGCGATGGAGCCGTTGCTCTCATCGCCGCCAGCGTCATGACCCACCTATTTGCCGGCGGGCGGTGCCTTAGCCGACGAACGGGTTGGCGAAGGCGAACAGCATGGCGATACCCACGCCGATCAGGAATGCCGCGTCGATCAGGCCAGCCAGCAGGAACATCTTCGTTTGCAGAGCGTTCATCAGTTCAGGCTGACGAGCCGAAGCTTCCAGATACTTGCCGCCCATCAGTGCGATGCCGATGCAAGCGCCGATAGCGCCCAGACCGATGATAAGACCGCAAGCGAGGGCAACGAAAGCGACGTTGGTCATGACAACTCCTTGGTTAGAAATCTGAAGTCAAAAATTGAAAAATAAGAGGTACAGCTCAATGCAAGATAATCTTGCTATCCGGTGCCGGCCGGGTGGCCGACGCCGGAAATTCGGGGGATCAGTGGCCTTCGTGAGCCTGACCGAGATACACCAGCGTCAGCATCATGAAGATGAAGGCCTGGAGCAGAACGATCAGGATGTGGAAGATTGCCCAGATCGAGCCGGCCAGGATGTGGCCGATGCCCAAGCCGATGCTGGCGCCGTTGAAGCCGGTCCAGGCGCCGCCCAGAAGGGCGATCAGCATGAAGATCAGTTCGCCGGCGAACATGTTGCCGAACAACCGCATGCCCAGCGACACGGACTTGGCGGCGTATTCGATCATGTTCAGCAGCAGGTTGAACGGGGCCAGCACGATGGCGCCCAGGCCATGCGCATGGAACGGCGCGGTGAACAGTTCTTTGACGAAACCGCCCGGCTTCTTGATCTTGATGCCGTAGTAGAACATCAGGAGCAGCACGCCCAGCGACATGCCCATCGGCACGTTCAGGTCGGCGGTCGGGAGGATGCGGTGGTAATAGAGGGGATCGCCGTGCTCAGCACCCAGACCGGTCAGGCGCCAGATGGAGGGCAGCAGGTCGACGGGCAGCAGGTCCAGCGCGTTCATCAGGATGATCCAGAGGAACACGGTCAGGGCCAGCGGGGCGATGAAAAGACGGCTCTTGGCGTTGTGGACAATGCCCTTGGCCTGGTCGTCGACCATGTCGACGATCATTTCCACGAAGGCCTGGAAGCGGGAAGGAACGCCGCTGGTGGCGCGGCGCGCGGCGCGCCACAGGAAGAAAATGACGATCAGGCCCATCAGGCCGGACCAGAACAACGAGTCGTAATTGATGATGTCGAACTGAGCAATAGCGCTCTGTTTCTCACCCGTATTGTTCAGATGCACCAAGTGATGCTGAATATACGCGGATTGAGGCGACACGTCGCTGGCAGCAGCCATTTGAACCTATCCTATTTGCTGTATGCCCGGTCCTTGCGAACCGGACGATTCCACGATTTCGTTTGCCGCAACTTACTCGGCGCTAAGACAGCCTGCGGAACATCAGAAGCAGGAGATAGCCTTTCAATGTGAGTATCAGACCGAGCAACGCGGCAGGCCAGACAAGCCAGTCATGCGTTACACGCGAAAGCAGCCACAACAGCAATGCCGTTGCGAACAACTTGATCAACTCACCAGAGAGAAAGGTAAAGGGACTGGCCTTACCGGCCCGAACGCTGACAGCCAGGCGCAACGCGAACAACGCATTGGGTATGAAATACGCTCCTGCCCCCGCCAGCGCCGACCAACCTGCCGCCGCCCCTCCGACAACCCCCGCTATTACTGCTGCTGCGAGCCCCATGGCGCCTTGCGCCGCCAATGCCAACAAGAGCCCACGGCTAGCTTGTGCATTCAGCGCCGCGCGATCCGCGTCACTGAGTACCAGAACTTCCACCACATCCGGATCGATCGAATCCTGATCCAGGCTGGGCCTCAGACCGGGTTTCTTCCCCTGCCCTTGCTGCATGGAGCTCTGCTGCATCAAACTTCCCCGCTTAACTTGGCCCTGAGGGAATCGACGCGCTTTTTTAGGCGCATGTTTCTTATCCCGCAAGCGTCAAACCCGCAGAGTATAGCTTGGTTTTTTGCACCCTAGCAAATGAACTTTCGGCCGTTTGTAAGGCGGCAACAACGCCCGCTTGCGGCAGAAAAATTGGGGACGAGCGAGCGGCCCGCCGAGGCGTGTCCGCAAGCGCGTGCTCCACATGAAAAGGCGCGCGGCCCCTTGCAGGAAACCGCGCGCCCGATGGGCTTAACAGATACGCGTCTGCCTGACGCGCCCTTGCCGGACCTTAGTCTTCCTTGACCGGCGGCGGAGCCCACTGCCCATCCAGGGCGCTGTTCTGCGGCGCGTACAGGCGCATGCTGAGCACGAACGGACCATCAGCGGCCGGCGTGCTGACCCAGTTGGCGCGCTTGGACTCGCCCGGGTCACGGCGCTGGACGTAGATGTCGAGCGAGCCGTCGGCGTTGTACTTCAGGCCGTCGGTGCTGCGGATCACGTAGCGGTTGGCCGGATTTTCGGCAAAGCCGTACTTGCTGTTGTAGACATGCAGCGACCAGAGCTGCGCCGGGGGCAGTTGACCCTTGTCGAAGTGCAGCACGTAGTCTTCGTTCGAGTCCAGCGGACGGCCCTTCGAATCAGACACGGTGACCGGATACAGCACGTCTTCCGGCGTCGGCGCGCCCAGCCCGGCGTAGGCGATGGCGGCGCGGCGCGTGTAGTCGGTGCCGTAGGTGCCGATGCCCGTCAGCACGGTGTTCCAGCCGTTGATCGGCGTGGCCAGGCGCGAGACGTTGTCGGCGATACGGCGGCCCGCCAGCGGTTGCGCATCCGTCAGGGCCTGCTGCACGGCCGGGCTCAGACGGCCATACGAGAAGGGCTGACGGTCATCCAGGCCGATGCGGCGCATGCGGTCCAGCATGGGCGTGTCGTTAGCATGCGGCGGGTTGTTGCGCAGCGCGTCGAAGAACACGGCAAAGAACGAGGCGGCATCCATGCCCGCGACCTGCTCGGCCGGGGTGCCATCGGGCACGGTGGTCGCCGGGGCCGGCATGGGCAGCGTGCTGCCGATCGGTGCGGTGCCGACACTGGAGCCGGTCTGCGGGAAGGCGTTGCCGGCATTGCGGCCGCGGGGCGTGGTGGCCGGGGTCACGGGCACCAGCAGCGGACGCGCCGTCATGCCGGACTGGATCTGATTGACCGCGGCGTAGTCCTGCGGACCGCCGGCCTGCGTCCAGCCGATCAGCCAGCCGGTCGAGGTCGGGGCGCGGATCACGTCGACGCCCGCCGGCACGGTGCCGTTCCAGTGCGGTCCGACGATGGCGAAGGACTGGGCGCCATGGCCGTTGGTGCGCGTGCCGCGCGAGGCGAAGACGTCGCTCCACATGTCCAGCGCGGACAGCACGGTGTAGCGGCCGCCGGTGTCAGGCAGGCTGATGATGAGCGGGGCGCGCGAGACGTCGAACCACAGGCTGGAATACAGCGCGTCGGCGCTAGGCCACGGCGCGTCGGTGGCGCGCGGGTCGGGGAACGCGGCCTTGTGGCCGAACTGGTTCATCGGCGCCTTGCCGTCCAGCGGGCTTTGCACGGCCGTGGCCTGGCGGCGGGCCAGTTCCATCAGCACCATGGGATACGCATAGACGTAGGCGTCGATGGCGGTGTCGCGCAACTCGGCCTCGCTCATCTGAGGAGCGGCGGCCTGGCCGGCCTGATAAGGCGTCTCGGAGACCAGCCGCAGCGTGGACTGCGGCGATTGAGCCTGGGCAACATTGAGAAAGCAGACGCTGAGCGCGCCGGCGAGCGCAGCCGTGGACAGCCGGCGGGTAGCGGTAGGTATACGCATGCAAGGCTCCTTCTTGATTTTGTTTGCAATCGAGCCGCCGCGCGGGACTTGCCAGTGTGGGGGGCAAGCCGCTCTGGCGCGGCACCTCGGGATGACGCTCAATCAGGATAGGGCCGAAGTCTGCAACAAGGTGCTAGCCAGAAGTTTCAAGGCGAAACCTGGGGATTGCCCGTAGATGACCATGAAAAAGCGCGCCGTCATAGGGCGCGCGGGGCAATGAAGGGCCTGCTGGGGATGCAGGCCCGGACGTAACAAGGATTAACGGTGTTTGAAGTCGGGTTTGCGCTTTTCGGTGAACGCGGCCATGCCTTCCTTCTGGTCTTCCGTGGCAAAGAGCGAGTGGAAGACGCGGCGTTCGAACAGCAGACCTTCGTTGAGCGAACCCTCGAATGCGCGGTTGACGCATTCCTTGGCCATCATGACGGAGGGCAGCGACATGGAGGCGATGACGGTGCCAGCGTCGAGGGCTTCTTCGAGCAGCTTGTCGGCGGCGACGACGCGCGAGACGAGACCGGCGCGTTCGGCTTCTTCGGCGCCCATCATGCGGGCGGTCAGCGCGAGGTCCATGGCTTTGGCCTTGCCGACGGCGCGCGGCAGGCGTTGCGTGCCGCCGGCGCCGGGGATGACGCCGAGCTTGATTTCGGGCTGGCCGAACTTGGCGGTGTCGGCGGCGATGATGATGTCGCACATCATGGCGAGTTCGCAGCCGCCGCCGAGCGCATAGCCGCCGACCGCGGCGATGACGGGCTTGCGGATGCGCTTGAGGGTTTCCCAGTTGCGGGTGATGTATTCGCTGCCGTAGACGTCCATGTAGGACCAGTCTTTCATGGCGCCGATGTCAGCGCCGGCGGCAAAGGCCTTTTCGCTGCCGGTGATGACGACGCAGCCGATTTCGGGATCGGCCTCGAACGCGAGCAGCGCGGCGCCGAGTTCATCCATGAGCTGATCGTTCAGCGCGTTGAGCGCCTTGGGACGATTCAGCGTCAGCAGGCCGACTCGGCCCCGGGTTTCGACCAGTACAAACGACTCGCTCATGAATGTCTCCGGTAATAAGATATGAGCCATGAAAAAAATTGATGACGTACCGCCCATACTTTACCGCCTTGCGCCGCACGATCCCGCCGGCCACCGCTACCGGATAACCCTTACGATCGCATCGCCCTCGCCCGCGGGCCAGCGCCTGTCGCTGCCGGCATGGATTCCGGGCAGCTACCTGATTCGCGATTTCTCGCGGCAGATCGAGTCGCTGACCGCCTATTCGGGAACGCGGCGGGTGAATGTCGACAAAACAGACAACCACACGTGGCAGGCAGCGCCTTGCGAGGGGCCGCTGCGGATTGAATACACGGTGTATGCGTGGGATCTGTCGGTGCGCGGCGCGCATCTGGACGAGACGCACGGGTTCTTCAACGGTACGAGCGTGTTCCTGCGCGTGCAGGGCCAGGACCATGAACCCTGCCTGGTGGACCTGGCGCCGCCGCGAGGCATCGACGGCTGGAAGGTGTACACGAGCCTGCCAGAGGCCGCAGGCCACAAGGGCGCGGCACGGCGGCACGGCTTCGGGCTGTATCTGGCGCCGGACTATGACGCGCTGATCGATCACCCTGTCGAAATGGGCACGCCGCAGGTGTCGCGCTTTGTGGCGCACGGCGCGGAGCACGAGCTGGTGTTCACGGGGGTTGCGCCGAATCTGGATCTGGCGCGGATTACGGAAGACGTGAAGAAGATCTGCGAGACGCAGATTGCGTTTTTCGAACCGCGCACGAAGCGGGCGCCGTTCCTGGACAGCGCGGACCGCTATGTGTTCATGACGATGGTGACGGGCGACGGCTACGGGGGTCTGGAGCATCGCGCAAGCACGGCACTGATGACGGCGCGCAAGGACCTGCCTGTGCTGGGCCAGCAAGGCCAGGGCGACGGCTACCGGGGATTCCTTGGGCTGGTGAGCCACGAGTATTTCCATACCTGGAACGTGAAGCGGATCAAGCCGGATGTGTTCGCGCCTTACGATCTTTCGCAGCCGGATCTGACGCGGTTGTTGTGGGTGTTTGAGGGCTTTACGTCTTACTACGACGATCTGCTGCTGTTGCGCTCGGGCGCGATCACGCGTGCGGATTACTTGCGTCTGCTGGGCAAGACGATCACGAGCGTGGCGCGCACGCCGGGGCGGCATAAGCAGTCGGTTGCCGAAAGCTCTTTCGATGCTTGGACGCGGTATTACAAGCAGGACGAGAATTCGCCGAACGCGTTGGTGAGCTATTACACGAAGGGCGCGTTGGTGGCGCTGGGGTTGGACCTGCTGATCCGGGACGAATCCTCTGGCGCGCGTTCGCTGGATGATGTGATGCGGTTGTTGTGGGATCGCTATGGGCGGGATTTCTATCGAGGCAAGCCGCAAGGGTTGCCGGAGGATGGATTGCCCGCGCTGATCGAGGAAGCGACGGGCGTGGATACGCGGCGGTTCATCGCTCGGCATGCTTACGGGACGGCGGATGTGCCGTTGGCTGACTTGCTTGAAACGCAGGGTGTAAAGCTGCAGTGGAAGGCGTCGGCCAATATCCCGTCATTGGACGTGCGGACGCGCAAGCAAGGTGAGTCACTGACGCTGGCGACCGTGCTTGAAGGCGGGGCTGGACATAAGGGTGGGTTGTCTGCCGGGGATGTGTTGGTGGCGATCGATGGGCTGCGGGTGGATGCGCCGGCGGGGTTGGAGTTGCTGTTGGCGCAGTACCGGGCTGGGGATCGGGTGAATGTGCATGTTTTTCGGCGGGATGAACTCCGGGAGTTTCGGGTGCGGTTGAGTGGGCCTGAGGCTTCGGAGTGTGTATTGGTTTGAGGCGTTTGGGATGGTCCCGTGGCTTCCCCTAGGCTTGGGTTCTTAAGACGTCCGGCAC
>NZ_DGMA01000013.1:0-98766 GCF_002388205.1 Achromobacter sp. UBA4530
GGTGGTGCCGCGCAGCTCGTAGTCCTGCGTAAGACCATGCGCCTTGAGCACCGCCTCGGTGATTTGCGGCACGCTCTGGCGTTGGAAGATACGCCAGTCGGAGCTGAGCTTTAGCCGCGCCAGGCGCGGCTCGACAATCGCCGAGTAGCGCGTACGCCGAAAGCCCGTGTCGCCCTGAACGAACGACGAGACTGCGCCGTGCACGTAGCGCACGGGCGTGACGCCGTGCCAGATCGTAAGCAACGCGGCGCGGTCCAGGACTACGCCGAAATCGATGGCGGGGTTGCCGCTGGTTAGGTCCACCTCCAGCAGAAAGGTCTCGGACAACCCTTCTTGCAGTGTAAATTTGATGACCTCAAACGATTCGTCGCCGACAGCGAACGTGAAACGCAGATCGGATTGGGTGGGCATGGCGAGCTTCCGGTTGCGACAGACCGCACGGGTCGTCCTTGGTGCCAAAGGGCACCACCGGTTTTAAAAGCCGCCGATATTTCGTGTAAATCAGAGGAGTCTTATTAATAAAGAAAACTGATCTGTTCACGCATGTTGAAGCAGTTCCGCAATGCCGGACTGCGGGCTGAAATGCCCCCTCACTTACCGATGCAGAAACTCGAAAAAATCTCCCCCAGCAGATCATCGCTGGTGAACTTGCCGGTGATGCTCGATAAGCTGTCATGCGCCAACCGCAGTTCCTCGGCAAACAAGTCCAACACCCGATCATCCTGGCTGGCATGCGCGGCAGCCAGTTCCAGATGCTCTGCCGCCTCCTGCAACGCATGCAAATGACGTTCGCGCGCCAACCAAGGCGATTCCGCACCCGGATTCCAGCCCGCAATTTGCAGCAGCTCCGCGCGAAGCAAATCCAGCCCCGCGCCGCGTTTGGCCGAGATGCCCAGTTCGCCGGGGCCGGCGACGAAAGGCTCGGGCAACAGATCCACCTTGTTGAACACCTTCAGCACCGGCGTGTGCGGCGGCAGCCGTGCGGTGATCTGCGCGTCCAGCTCGTCGCCTGGCTGGGTGGCATCCTGCAAATGGAGGATGACGTCGGCGCGCTCGATCTCTTGCCAGGTGCGAGCAATGCCGATGCTTTCCACCGTGTCTTCGGTTTCCCGCAGGCCGGCCGTGTCGACAATGTGCAGCGGCACGCCATCAATATGGATTTCCTGCACCACTTTGTCGCGCGTGGTGCCGGCGATGGGCGTGACGATGGCGATGTCGTCGCCGGCCAGCGCGTTGAGCAGGCTCGACTTGCCTACGTTGGGCTGGCCGGCCAACACCACATGCAGGCCTTCGCGCAGGATGACGCCCTGCCGCGCTTGGGCAATCAATGCGGAAAGATCGCCCGCCAGCGCGTCCAACGTCGGACGGGCTTGATACTTTTCCAGGAAGTCGATTTCTTCTTCGGGAAAATCCAGGGTCGCCTCGACCAGCATGCGCAGATGGATGATGCGATCGGACAGGTCGTTCACACGCGCCGAGAATTCGCCTGACAGCGACGCCATGGCGCCGCGCGCGGCCGCCACGGACGAGGCTTCGATCAGGTCGGCAACCGCCTCGGCCTGCGCCAGATCCATGCGGTCGTTCAGAAACGCGCGGCGCGTGAATTCGCCGGGTTCGGCCAATCGCACGCCCAGATCTCGGCCGGCGACCAGACAGCTATCCAGCACACGTCGCAGCACGGCCGGGCCGCCGTGGCCCTGCAGTTCCAGCACGTCTTCGCCGGTGTAGGAATGCGGCCCACGAAAGTAGATGGCAATGCCCTCGTCCAGCAGTTCGCCGTCTACCGTTTTGAAGGGAAGATAGTGCGCATGGCGCGGTGTGAGATCGCGCTGGAACAGGCGCCGCACCAATCCGGACAGGTCCGCACCAGAAATGCGCACGACGCCGATGCCGCCTCTTCCGGGGGCGGTGGCGATGGCGGCGATGGGGGCGTAGGCGGACATATCAGGGTAGAAGGCAGGGCTAAACAATAGGGGAATATAACTGTTGCGCGGCGCGTTGTTTGCTGGTTACTGTGGCCCCGAGGTTCAAAACCCGAAACAACTCTGGGAGATCACGATGGCATCTCGGTTTTCGCGTGTCTTGGCCTGCGGCGCTGCCGCGGTGGTGATGGCCTGTGGCACATACAGTTCGGCCATGGCTCGCGACCTGGTGATCGGGTTGAAGACCGAGCCCTCGTCGATGGATCCGCAATACCACGCGTTGACCCCGAACACGCAGATCTCCCAAACCATTTTCGATACGCTCGTTGCCACGGACGCGCAACTCAAGCCGCAGCCTTCGCTGGCGGAATCGTGGACCGTGGATGGCAAGGTCTGGACTTTCAAGCTGCGGCCGAACGTGAAATTCTCGGATGGCACGCCGTTCACCGCCGAGGATGTCGTGTTCACGTATGACCGCGTCCCGAAGGTGCCGAACAGCCCGTCGCCGTTCACGCTGTATCTGGGGTCCGTCGCCAAGACCGAAGCGGTGGATCCGATGACGATCCGCATCACCACCAAGGAAGTCGCGCCTAACCTGCTGGTCAATCTGGCGCAGTTGCCGATCATGTCGAAGAAGGCCGCATCAGGGCCGGCTGCGGAAGGCAAGACGACAACCGAACTGAATAGCGGCGATGGCCTGATCGGCACCGGTCCCTACAAGTTCGTGTCCTGGAAGCGCGGCGCTGAATTCGTGCTGGCGCGCAACGACAACTACTGGGGCAAGAAACCCGAGTGGGATCGCGTGGTCTACCGCCCCATCAGCAACGCGGCAGCGCGCGTGGCCGCATTGCTGGCCGGCGACGTGGACATGATTGAAGATCCCCCCACTGACGACCTGCCGAAGCTGAAATCCGACAAGAAGCTCTTTGTCGAGGAAACGCCGTCGGTGCGCGTGGTGTACGTGGCGCTGGACCAGTATGCGGAGCCGTCGCCCGGCGTGCAGGGCACCGAAAAGAATCCGATGAAGGACAAGCGCGTGCGCGAGGCCTTGTCGCTGGCGATCAACCGCGATGCGCTGGTCGAACGCGTGATGGGCGGCGTCGCCCTGCCCGCGGGCAACCTGCTGCCGTATCCGATGTTTGGCGCCAGCAAGGAACACTCGAAGGCGCCCAAGGCCGATGTGGAAAAGGCCAAGGCGCTACTCAAGGAAGCGGGCTATCCGAACGGGTTTTCGATCACGCTGGGCTCGCCGTCCGGCCGGTATGTCAACGATTCGAAGGTGGCGCAGGCCATTGCATCGATGTGGACGCGCATCGGCGTGAAGACCAGCGTGGACGCGATGGCGCCCCCGGTGTTCTTCAAGAACCGCGACAGCTATTCGTTCTCGGCGTACCTCGCGGGATGGTCGGTGACGAGCGGTGAAATGTCCAACGCGCTGACGTCGCTGCTGATGACGCGCAATCCGGAAGCCGGCCAGGGCACGACGAACCGCAGCCGCTATTCCAATCCCAAGATGGACGAGCTGGTGAAGCAGGCCTCGTCCACGATGGACGACGCCAAGCGGGCGGAACTGCTGTCGACGGCCAGCAATATCGCGATGGATGACTTCGCCATGCTGCCCGTGCATTTCGAGCTGTCGGTCTGGGCCATGAAGAACGACATACGCTACCAGGGCCGTCCGGACCAGGTCACGCTGGCGCAGAACGCAACGCTGAAAAAGTAAGCGCGCCGGGCGATCTCTCGTGCTTGCAACCATTGTCAGAAGGCTGCTGCAGACCATCGTCGTCATGCTCGTCATGTCGGCGTTGGTCTTTGCCGGCATTTACATGGTCGGCGATCCCGTCTCGATGCTGGCCAGTCCCGAAGCGACCGAGGCGCAACGCGCCGCGATCAGCGCGTCGCTGGGACTGGACCAGCCGTTGTGGCGGCAGTACCTGATCTTCATGAGCCAGGCCGTGCGCGGCGATTTCGGGAACAGTTTCCTGACCGGCGAGCCGGCCATGCACCTGATCCTGGAGCGCATGCCCGCCACGGTGGAATTGGCCTGTGTGGCGATGCTGCTGTCGGTGCTGATCGGCGTGCCGCTCGGCATTCTGGCTGGCTTGAAGCCTGCGGCGGTGGGTTCGCGAGCGATCATGACGGGCTCGGTGCTGGGATTTTCGCTGCCGAATTTCTGGGTGGGCCTGATGCTCATCATGGTGTTCGCCGTAATGCTGGGCTGGGTGCCGGCCGGCGGCCGTGGCGACACGGTCAGCATCGGCTCGCTGCAGTTGAGTGTGCTGACGTTCGATGGCTGGCTCAGCTTGGCATTGCCCGCGGCGACGATCGCCTTTGCCAAGTGCGCGATGATCATTCGCGTGACGCGGGCCGCCACGCGAGAGGCGCTGCCGATGGACTACATCAAGTTCGCGCGCGCCAAGGGCTTGTCGGAAAAGCGCGTGCTGGGCGTGCATCTGCTCAAGAACATCCTGATTCCGGTGGTGACGGTGGCGGGCCTGGAGTTCGGCCAGGTGATGGCGTTTGCCGTCGTGACCGAGACCGTGTTTTCGTGGCCGGGCATGGGCAAGCTGCTGATCGATTCCATCATCAACCTGGATCGTCCGGTGGTGGTCGCGTATCTGCTGCTGATCGTGTTCTTCCTGGTCATGTTGAATCTGGTGGTGGACATCATCTACACGGTGCTGGACCCCCGCGTACGCCTGGATAGCCGCCGATGAACACGCCCGCCACCGTTGCCTCGCCCCCGACTCCGACGAAGGAGCAGACGCCCTGGCGCCGCTTCGTGTCGGATTTCTTCGCCAGCAAGCTCGCCACGCTGGGGCTGGTGATGTTGATCGTGATCGTGGGGGCGGCGTTGCTGGCGCCCTGGATCGCGCCGCAGAATCCGTACGATCTGGCCAGCCTGGACATCATGGATTCAAAGCTCAAGCCTGGCAGCGAAAGTGGGGATGGTTCGATGCGCCATTTGCTAGGCACCGACGGCCAGGCGCGCGATCTCTTTTCCGCCATTCTGTACGGCATGCGCACCAGTCTGATGGTGGCCACGGTGTCGGTGCTGGCCGCCTTTGGCATTGGCGCGACGGTCGGGCTGATTGCCGCCTATTTCGGCGGACGCATCGATGCCCTGCTGATGCGGGTTGTGGATATCCAGTTGTCGTTCCCGGCGATCCTGGTGGCGCTGATGTTGCTGGCGATTCTGGGCAAGGGTGTGGATAAGGTGATCATCGCGCTCATCGTCGTGCAGTGGGCGTATTTTGCGCGGGCGGCGCGCGGCGCGGCGCTGGTCGAGCGCGGCAAGGAATATGTGGAGGCGGCGCGCTGCATGTCGCTGTCGTGGTCGCGCGTGCTGTTCCGGCACGTGCTGCCGAACTGCATGCCGCCGCTCATCGTGATCGCCACGATCGACCTGGCGCACGCGATCGCGCTGGAAGCCACGCTGTCGTTCCTGGGTGTCGGCGTGCCGGTGACGGAACCGTCGCTGGGCATGCTGATCTACAACGGCTTTGAATACCTGCTGTCGGGCCAATATTGGATTTCATTCTTTCCCGGCATTGCGCTGGCGCTGGCCATCATCGCGATCAATCTGGTGGGCGACCACCTGCGCGATGTGCTCAACCCGCGGCATGCGAATTGAGGACAGGAGCGATGCAGATACTTGCGGCGCAACGCCCCCTGCCTGACCGTTCCCCGGTGCTTGATGTGCATGGGCTGAAGACGCATTTCTTCACGCGCAACGGCGTGGTCAAGGCCGTGGACGGCGTGGACCTGACGCTGGCCGAGGGCGAAATCCTGGGCCTAGTCGGCGAGTCCGGATCGGGCAAGAGCATCACGGGTTTTTCCTTGATGGGCCTGTTAGATGAACCCGGCCGCATCGTCGAAGGCCAGGTGCTGCTCAACGGTGAAGACCTGCGCGCGGCCACGCCCGCGCGGTGGCGGCAGTTGCGGGGACAGGAGATCGCGATGATCTTCCAGGACCCGATGATGACGCTTAACCCGGTGCTGCGCGTAGATACGCAGATGATCGAAGCGGTGCAAGCGCACGCCAAAGTGTCTCGCGAGGCGGCGCGCCAGCGCGCGCTGCAGACGCTTGCCATGGTGGGCATTCCGTCGCCGGAAGAGCGCCTTCGAACCTATCCGCATCAGTTGTCGGGCGGCATGCGCCAACGCGTGGCCATCGCCATTGCGCTGTTGAATTCTCCGCGCCTCATCATTGCGGACGAGCCCACGACGGCGCTGGATGTCACGATTCAAGGCCAGATCCTGTTCGAGGTGCAGAAACTCTGCCGCGAAACGGGGACCGGTCTCATCTGGATCACGCATGACCTGGCCGTGGTGGCGGGTCTGGCCGATCGCGTGTCGGTGATGTATGCGGGGCGCGTCGTGGAAACCGGCAGCACCGAGGCGGTCATCCGCCACCCGATGCATCCCTACACGCACGGGTTGATCGCGTCCATTCCGACGCCGCAGTCGCGCGGCAAGCCACTGGTGCCGATTCCCGGGATGACGCCGTCGCTGCTCAACCTGCCGCAGGGCTGTGCATTCCGAGGGCGGTGTCCGCGCGCGACGGACGCCTGTCTGGTCGAACCGCCGCCTGTTGAAGTCCGCCCGGCGCAATGGGTGCGCTGCTGGCATGCTGGAGCGCCGGCCGCGATATGAACGACGCCCTGAACAATCCCACGCCGATCCTCGCCCTGCGCGACGTCGAACTACGCTTCGTGCAGCCGGTGGACCTGGCCGGCCGCATCGCCAACCTGCTGGGCGCGGGACTGAAGACGCAGGTGGTGCATGCCGTGGCCGGCGTGGACTTGGCGGTCCGGCCGGGCGAAGTGATCGGCATCGTCGGTGAATCAGGCTGTGGAAAATCCACGCTGGGCCGCATCGTGTCGGGCATCCTGCCGCCGACCGCCGGGCAGGTGGATTATCAGGGCAAGCCCGTGCAAGCCATGAAGGGCCCGGAGCGGCGCGCTTACGAGCTGGGCGTGCAGATGATCTTCCAGGATCCGTACGCGTCCCTGAATCCGCGCATGCGTGTGCGCGAGATCATCGGCGAGGCGCCCGCGGCGCATGGCCTGATCCGGTCGCGGGACAAGCAGGAGTACGTGGCCGGTTTGATGCGCCAGGTGGGGCTTGATCCGAGCTTTGCACAGCGTTATCCCCATCAGTTTTCGGGCGGCCAGCGTCAGCGCATCGGCATTGCGCGGGCATTGGCGCTGAAGCCTTCGGTCATCGTCTGCGACGAGGCCGTGGCCGCGCTGGACGTGTCGATCCAGGCGCAGGTGCTGAATCTGTTCGAACGGCTGCGCGATGAGCTGGACCTGACGTATCTGTTCATCAGCCATAACCTCAGCGTGGTCAGCCATATCTCGGACCGCGTGGCGATCATGTATCTGGGACGCATCGTCGAGCTGGCCGATACCGATACGGTGTTCGCGCGCGCCAATCATCCGTACACGCAGGCGCTGCTCAAGGAGCTGCCGACGCTGACGCCGGGGCGGCGTGCGTATCAGCCCATCCGGGGCGAGCTGCCCTCGCCCCTGGATCCGCCCACGGGGTGCGCGTTTCACCCGCGGTGTCCCCATGCGATGCCGCGCTGCAAGGCCGAGCGCCCGCTCCTGCGCGAAATCGCGCCAGGCCAGTTCAGCGCCTGCCATTTGAACGATGCCGCCTGACCTGCGCCGAGAAAGGGCTGGACGCGGCACGCGGGGCGGCGCGAGAATTCCCCGACCAGCAGGCCATTTGCGCGTGCGCCCTCCTTCAATCCAGACAGCTTATCCACAGCCATGAAAACCATTGCCGAAATCGAACGCGTACACGGGGATCTGACGGCCCTGCGACGCGACATCCATGCGCATCCGGAACTGGCGTTCCAGGAAACGCGCACATCCAACCTGGTGGCCGAACGCCTGCGCGGCTGGGGACTCGAAGTTCACACGGGGCTGGGGAAAACCGGTGTGGTGGGCATTTTGCGCGCCGGCAGCGGCGGCAAGACCATCGGCCTGCGCGCCGATATGGATGCTTTGCCGATGCCGGAACACAACCGGTTTTCCCACAAGTCCACGATCAGCGGGCGCATGCACGGCTGCGGCCATGACGGGCACACGACGATGCTGCTGGGCGCCGCGCAGTATCTGTCCACGCATCGCAATTTCGACGGCACAGTCGTGTTCATCTTCCAGCCGGCCGAGGAAGGCGGCAATGCCGGCGCGCGCGCCATGATGCAGGACGGGCTGTTCGACAAGTTTCCCTGCGATGCGGTGTTCGGCATCCACAACATGCCGGGCATGCCGGTCAATCAGTTCGGCTTCCGGTCGGGGCCGACGATGGCGTCAAGTAATCGCTGGGACATCGTGATCAAGGGTGTCGGCGGGCATGCGGCGCAGCCGCATTCGTCTGTTGACCCCATCATCGTGGCCGCCGACATGGTGCACGCGCTGCAGACGGTCATCTCGCGAAGCAAGAATCCGCTGGATCAGGCGGTGCTGTCGATCACGCAGATTCACGCGGGCGATGCCTACAACGTGATTCCCGGCGAGGCCGTGCTGCGCGGCACGGTGCGCACGTATTCCGTGGAGACGCTGGACAAGATCGAAGCCGACATGCGCCGCATCGCCACCACCCTGCCGCAGGTCTATGGCGGCACGGGCGAGCTGGATTTTGTGCGCGCGTATCCGCCGCTGGTGAACTGGGAAAACGAAACCGCGTTTGCGGCCAAGGTTGCCGAAGACACCTTTGGCGCGGAAAACGTGCTGCGCGACATGCCGCCCTTCATGGGCGCGGAGGATTTTTCGTTCTTCCTGGAATCCGTGCCGGGCTCGTATCTGTTCCTGGGCAACGGCGACGGCGATCACCGCATGGAGTCGTATCACGGCATGGGTCCGTGCCAGCTGCACAACCCCAACTACGACTTCAATGACGCGCTGCTGCCGGTGGGCGCGACGTACTGGGTGAAGCTGGTCGAGGCCTTCATGCCGGCCAGGTAAGGACCAATACGCTATTTGCTTATATGCGGATGGCCATGAAGCCGCGGGGGCGCCCCGCGGCTTTTTGCTATATGACGTAAAGCTTTGATCAAACGCCGATATCTTCGTTTGAGATACATGGCGCGGTTTCCATAATCGGTCGTTCCAGCCATGCCGCAAGGCGAATACGGAGCGATCGATGTCCCAGAGCAATGCCTTGCGGCGCGAAGCGCACGCCGCCCCCCAGCCGCAGTCCTTTGACGTGCGCCCCCTGCCCGGTCCCCTGGGCGCGGAAATCATCGGCCTGGACCTGTCGCAGGAACTGGCGACCGCCGATTTTGCGCGCGTGCACAAGGCGCATCTGGACCACCACCTGCTCGTGTTCCGCGACCAGCGCATCACGCCCCAGCAGCACATCGATTTCAGCCGCCGCTTCGGCCGCCTGATGATCCACGTGCTGCACCAATTCCACCTGCCGGGCCATCCCGAGATTCTGACCGTCTCGAACATTCTGGAAGACGGCAAGCCTATCGGGCTGGGCGACGCGGGCAAGTACTGGCACTCGGACATCTCGTACAAGGAACTGCCCAGCCTGGGGTCGCTGCTGCATGCGCAGGAATTGCCTGCCGAAGGCGGCGACACCCTGTTCGCGAACATGCACCTGGCCTACGACACCTTGCCGCAGGCACTGAAGGACGCGATCGACGGCAAGCGCGGCGTGCATTCCTACCTGGCCCAATACGGGCAACTGCAGAAGGAAGGCAACTGGCGCCCGAATCTGAGCGCGCAACAGATTGCGCAGGTGCAGGAGGTGGTGCATCCGGTGGTGCGCACGCATCCGGAGAACGGCCGCCGCGCGCTGTTCGTGAGCGAAGGCTTCACGACTCGCATCGAAGGATTGCCCGAAGACGAGAGCCGCGCGCTCCTCGCCGAGCTGTTCGCCCACAGCGTGCGGCCGGAACACATCTACCGTCACAAATGGCAGCCGCATGACCTGGTGTTCTGGGACAACCGCTCGCTGATCCACCTGGCGGGCGGCACGCCGGATCACCTGCGCCGCAAGCTCTACCGCACCACGATCGAAGGCGATGTGCCGTTCTGACGCGCGCATGTCGGCCTTAAACCACTTATCCACAAGGAACGCCATGCGTTTGACCTCCACGCTACGGGATCGACTGGTCCAGACCGCCACGGGCGCGGGCCTCGCGCTGATACTTGCCGTGCTGGCGCTGGCTTCGCCGACGCCGGCCATGGCCGAAGGGCGCATCCGCATTGCCGAACAGTACGGCATCGTCTATCTGCTGCTGAACGTGGCGCGAGACCAGCAGCTCATCGAAAAGCACGGCAAGGCCGAAGGTGTGGATATCTCGGTCGAGTGGGCCAAGCTGTCCGGGGGCTCGGCGGTGAATGACGCGCTGCTGTCGGGGGCTGTGGACATCGCGGGGGCGGGCGTGGGACCGCTCTTGACGATCTGGGATCGCACGCACGGCAAGCAGAACGTGAAGGGCGTGGCGTCGCTGGGCAACTTTCCGTACTACCTGGTCACCAACAACCCGAACGTGAAGACGATCGCCGACTTTACGGACAAGGACCGCATCGCCGTGCCCGCCGTGGGCGTGTCTGTGCAATCGCGCGTGCTGCAACTGGCGTCGGCCAAGCTGTGGGGCGACGCGCAGTACAACAAGCTGGACAAGATCTCGGTGGCGCTGCCGCACCCGGACGCCGCGGCGGCCATCATTGCCGGCGGCACGGAAATCACCGGCCACTTCGGCAACCCGCCTTTCCAGGAGCAGGAGCTGGCCGAGAACCCCAAGGCGCGCATCGTGCTCAATTCGTATGACGTGCTGGGCGGCCCCAGTTCGTCGACGGTGCTGTTCGCTACCGAGAAATTCCGCCGCGACAATCCCAAGACCTACAAGGCCTTCCAGGAAGCGTTGAAGGAAGCCGCGAGTTTTGCCGCCGCCAATCCGGAGAAGGCCGCGGACATCTATCTGCGCGTCACCGGCGCCAAGCAGGATCGCGACTTCCTCATCAAGGTCATCAAGAATCCCGACGTGCAGTTCAAACTGCAGCCGCAAAACACGTTCGCGCTGGCGCAGTTCATGCACAAGGTCGGCGCGATCAAGAACGCACCGGCAAGCTGGCGCGACTATTTCTTCGACGATCCCGTCACGGCGCAGGGCAGCTGACATGGCTGTGAGCCCCGCCGCCCCTGTGGATAACGTTCAACGGCCCACGCCTTTGCTGGCTGTGGATAAGGTGTCGATCGAATATAAGACGCGCGAACGGCGTGTGCGCGCGACGCATCAGGTCAGTTTTGACGTGCACGGCGCCGAGCGTTTCATTCTGCTCGGGCCGTCCGGGTGCGGGAAATCGACGCTGCTCAAGGCGGTTGCGGGCTTCATCGAACCCACTGAGGGACGGATCGCGATCGACGGCAAGACCGTGCAAGGGCCTGGCCCGGACCGCATCGTGGTGTTCCAGGAATTCGACCAGTTGCCGCCCTGGAAGACGCTGCGCCAGAACGTGGCGTTTCCGCTGCTGGCCTCGCGCAAGCTCAACCGGCGCGAGGCCGATGAACGGGCGATGCATTACTTGGACAAGGTGGGGCTGGCGGCCTTTGCCGATGCCTATCCGCATACGCTGTCGGGCGGCATGAAGCAGCGCGTGGCCATTGCGCGCGCGTTGGCCATGCAGCCGCGCGTGTTGCTGATGGACGAGCCGTTCGCGGCGCTGGATGCGCTGACGCGCCGTCG
This sequence comes from Achromobacter sp. UBA4530, assembly GCF_002388205.1. Taxonomy (NCBI): domain Bacteria; kingdom Pseudomonadati; phylum Pseudomonadota; class Betaproteobacteria; order Burkholderiales; family Alcaligenaceae; genus Achromobacter; species Achromobacter sp. UBA4530. The sequence goes on from NZ_DGMA01000013.1 coordinate 11,638, forward strand.
CATGCAGGAAGAGCTGATGGCGCTGTGGGACGACGTGCGGTTTACGCTGCTGTTCGTCACACACTCGATCGAAGAGGCGCTGGTGCTGGGCAGCCGCATTCTGTTGCTGTCCCCGCATCCGGGCCGCGTGCGCGCCGAACTGAATGCGCACGGCTTTGACCTGCACAGCCAGGGATCAGCGGCGTTTCAGGCGGCGTCGCGCCGCATTCACGACCTGTTGTTCGAAACCGCCCCGCTGGCTCAGGCCGAGCGCGCGGCGGCCTGAGAGCGCGCATGAGCATCAGCCATGCCGGATCGGCGTTCATTCGCCCCGAGGTGGAATACGACCTGCCGCCCCTGCCCCCGCAGGCCGCCGAGGCGCCGCTGCCGTGGCACGAGCGGCTGTGGCAGCACGCCGCCCTGCGCAAGGGCGTGATCCTTGTCCTGTTGGCGGCGGTGTGGGAGCTGGCGGCGCGTTATACCGACAATGATCTGCTGTTGCCCGGCGCATGGCAGACCGCGCAGGCCTTTGTCGACGGCGTGACCAGCGGCGAGCTGCTGGCGCGCGCCGGACAGTCGATGCGCGTGCTGGTGCAGGGCTACTTGGCGGGTGTCGTGCTCGCCTTTGTGCTGACGACGCTGGCGGTGTCCACGCGGTTCGGCCGTGATCTGCTGTCCACCCTGACGGCGATGTTCAATCCGCTGCCGGCGATTGCCCTGCTGCCGCTGGCGCTGCTGTGGTTCGGGCTGGGCGAAGGCAGCCTGGTGTTCGTGCTGATCCACTCGGTACTGTGGGCGCTGGCGCTGAACATGTATGCGGGCTTTCTGGGGGTGTCTGACACCCTGCGGATGGCGGGGCGCAATTACGGGCTGACCGGGTTGCGCTACGTCCTGCAGATTCTGGTGCCGGCCGCGCTGCCCGCCATCCTGGCCGGATTGAAGATCGGCTGGGCGTTCGCGTGGCGCACGCTGATTGCCGCCGAACTGGTGTTTGGCGCGTCCAGCGGCAAGGGCGGGCTGGGCTGGTACATCTTTCAGAACCGCAACGAGTTATACACAGACCGGGTGTTCGCGGGCCTGGCCGCGGTGGTCATCATCGGCCTGCTTGTGGAAAACCTGGCGTTCGATACGCTGGAGCGGCTGACGGTGCGGCGTTGGGGAATGCAGCGGTGATTGGTGTGCGGTTTGCGGCGGATGCCGCGGGATGATTCCGGTGATTGCTGCGGCGATTGTTGCAGCGATCGTGCGATCAGAATGAAAAAGGGGGGCGGCCATGATGCCGCCCCCCTTCTCATGGATGGTGCGTAGCGTTTACAGCTTCAGCCCCAACGCCTTGGCGACGCCTTCGGCATAGGCCGGATCGGCCTTCCGGAAGTGATCCAGCTGGCGGCGCTGGATGACTTCCGGCACGCTGGCCATGTGGCGGCCGATGTTGCCGAACAGCAATTCCTGCTGCGCGGGCGTCATCAGGCGGAACAAGGCGCCCGGTTGCGAGTAATAGTCGTCATCGACGCGATGGTTCCAGCGGGCCGCGGCCTGGCCGTCCAGCGCCAGCGGCGGTTCGGCCGCCGAGGGCGTTTCCTTCCATTCGCCCGCGCTGTTGGGCTCGTAGTTGATCGTGGCGCCGGCATTGCCGTCCACCCGGCCGGCCCCGTCGCGATGGAAGCTGTGGAACGGGCACTTGGGCGCATTCACCGGGATCTGGTGATGGTTGATGCCCAGGCGATAGCGGTGCGTGTCGCCATACGAGAACAGGCGGCCCTGCAGCATCTTGTCCGGCGAGAAGCCGATGCCCGGGACCACGTTGGCCGGCGTGAAGGCGGCCTGCTCGACCTCGGCGAAGTAGTTCTCGGGGTTGCGGTTCAGCTCCAGCACGCCGACTTCGATCAGGGGGTAGTCGCCATGCGGCCAGACCTTGGTCAGGTCGAACGGGTTGATGTGATACGTCGCCGCTTCGGCCTCGGGCATGATCTGCACCTTCAACGTCCACTTCGGGAAGTTGCCCTCCTCGATGTTCTGGAACAGGTCGCGCTGCGAGCTTTCGCGGTCGTGGGCGACGACCTGCGCGGCCTCTTCATCGGTCAGACAGGCGATGCCCTGCTGCGACTTGAAGTGGAACTTCACATAGAAGCGTTCGTTGTTGGCGTTGATGAAGCTGAACGTGTGCGAGCCAAAGCCGTGCTGCTGGCGCAGGTTGGCGGGGATGCCGCGATCGCTCATCAGCGTGGTGACCTGGTGCAGCGATTCGGGGTTGAGCGACCAGAAATCCCACGCCGCGGTGGCGTTGCGCAGGTTGGTCTTGGGATCGCGCTTCTGGGTGTGGATAAAGTCGGGGAACTTCAGCGGGTCGCGGATGAAGAAGACGGGCGTGTTGTTGCCGACCAGATCCCAGTTGCCTTCGTCGGTGTAGAACTTGATGGCAAAGCCGCGCACGTCGCGCTCGGCATCGGCCGCGCCGCGTTCGCCGGCGACGGTCGAAAAGCGCAGGAAGAGTGGCGTCTCTTTGCCGACTTTGGAAAAGATGTTGGCGCGGGTGTAGCGGGTGATGTCGTGGGTGACGGTGAACTTGCCGTAGGCGCCGGAGCCCTTGGCGTGGACGACGCGCTCGGGGATGCGTTCGCGGTCGAAGTGGGCAAGTTTTTCAATCAGCCAGAAATCTTCCAGCAGGGCCGGGCCGCGGGGGCCGGCGGTCAGGGTGTTGTTGTTGTCCGGTACTGGGGCGCCCGAGGCGGTAGTCAGAGGCTTCTTGTCGGTCATGGCACACTCCCTAGATCATTTCTGGATGACGCGGATCCGCTTGGCGGGCCGCGCGCGTTGCAGCAAAAACTCCGGCGGGCGGGACGCCGGAGGGCAAATTCAGAGCCATCATAGGTGTCATGGTTGACGGTGTGAAGTTGATTGATCCTGCTTTGTCGATAAGTAATACCTATGTATATGCCTCATGGGCATAGAAAATGCTGAGTGTGCCTTCCGCGTTTCATCGGCAACGGGCGTAAAAAAACCGGCCTCGAAAGGCCGGTTTCTTGTTTCGGGAGGGCGATCAGCGATTGGCCGCCGCTTCCGACTTCTTCTGGATGGCGCGGGTGATGGACCACTGCTGCGCAATCGACAGGATGTTGTTGACGCACCAGTACAGCACCAGGCCGGCCGGGAAGAAGAACATCATCCCGCCGAACACCAGCGGCATGATCATCATGACCTTGGCCTGGATGGGATCCGGAGGCGTCGGGTTCAGTTTGATCTGCAGGAACATGGTGGCCATCATGATGGCGGGCAGAATGAAGAACGGATCGCGGACCGACAGGTCGTGCACCCACAGGATCCACGGCGCGCCGCGCATTTCCACGCTGGCCAGCAGCACCCAGTACAGCGAGATGAACACCGGAATCTGAACCAGCATCGGCAGGCAGCCGCCCAGCGGGTTGATCTTCTCGGTGCGGTACATCTCCATCATGGCCGCATTGAGCTTCTGCTTGTCGTCGCCGTACTTTTCCTTCAGGGCCTGCAGGCGCGGAGCGACCTGCTTCATGCGGGCCATGGAGCGGTAGCTGGCGGCGGCCAGGGGGTAGAACACGGCCTTGATCAGCACGGTCAGCGCCACGATCGTCCAGCCCCAGTTGCCCAGGATGGAATGCAGCCAGGTCATCAGGGTGAACAGCGGCTTGGCGATGATGGTCAGCCAGCCGTAGTCGACCACCAGTTCCAGGCCAGGCGCCAGCGCGGCCATGGCCTTCTGGTCTTGCGGACCGACCCACAGGTGCGAATCGACGCGGGCGGCGGCGCCCGGGGCGATGTCGCCGACGGCTTCGATGCTGCGGCCGGCGTACAGGTTCGGCTGGACTTCAAGCAGTTCGTTGGTGCGCGGCTTGCCTTGCGGGGGCACCCATGCCGTGGCGAAGTAGTGCTGGACGACGGCGATCCAGCCGTTGTCCGCCTGCTTGATGTAGCTGGCCTTCTTCTTCTGGATGTCGCTGAACGTGCTCTTCTGGAACTTGTCCTGGTCCGAGTAGACGGCAAAGCCCGTGAACGTGTGATAGAAGCTGGACGTGTCGGCCGGGTCGTTGCCGTCGCGCTCGATCTGCAGGTACAGCGAGGGCGTGACGGGGGCGGTGCCGACGTTGGCCAGGTCATGGCGCACGTCGATGTCGTAGCGGCCACGGTGCAGGGTGAACGTCTTGGTGACCTTCACGCCGCCGGATTCGCCTTCGAACGTGACGACCAGGTTGTCGCCGGTCAGTTCGCGTTCTTGCGAGACCAGGCGGAAAGGCGTCTGGTGCGTCGGGAAGCTTTGGCCGCTGGGGGCGCCGACCACACCGGTCTGCACCACGTAGTTCAGGCCCGCCGAGCGGTCCAGCAGAACCGTGGGCTTGTCGGCCTGGCCGGTGGCCGGGTACTTCAGCAGTTCGGCGCGCACCAGCTGGGCGCCCATCGTGTCGAAGGTCAGGCGCAGCACGTCGGTGGTGATGACGACTTCTTCGGAGCGCGTGGGAACGGGCGTGGCGGCGCCAGGCACCGTGGAGGCCGGGGCCGCGGTGGCAGCCGGGGCGCTGGGCACGGACGGCGTCGCGTTGTTGGCCGCAGCCGGCGCTTCGCTCGTGCTGGCCGCGGGCGGGGCCCCGAACAGCGACGGCTTGCCGTTATGGATTTGCCAGTTGTTCCAAAGGAGCAACAGCGAAAAGGAAAAAATCATCCAGAGGACGGTTCGTCGGATATCCATGGTGCCTACTGAAGTGAATACGGGCCAGCAAAGCCCGCCAGTTTAGCGTCAATCGTGCTCGATGCGGTGGCTGTGGGAGCAGCAACGGGCGTCGTTGGTTCCCTTGGCCGGCGGAACCGGATCCAGGCCCCCGGGCGACCAGGGATGGCACCGGCCGATGCGCCGGACGCCCAGCCAGAATCCGCGCCATGCACCGTGGCGCTCGATCGCTTCGATCGCGTACGCCGAGCAGGTCGGAGTAAAACGGCACTGCCGTCCAATCCAGGGACTCAGGAAGAACCTGTAGAACCGGATCGGGGCAATGAGTAGTGCCTTGATCATCGTGCGATCCGCTCAAAGTGAGCGTCCACTTCGGCTCGGGCGGCGCGTTTCAGCGCAGTGAGCGTGGCGGGCGCGACCTTGCTATGCAGGCGCACGACGTAATCTTTTGCCGGCAGCGCCAGGCGCCGGTGGCGGAACGCTTCGCGGATGACCCGCTTCAAGGCGTTGCGCGTGGAGGCGTGGGCGGCAAACCGCTTGGCGATGATGAGCCCCAAACGAGCACAGGCGTCCTGGCCGGGAGGCAGATCATTGGGAGCGGCGCTCACAATGAAGAATGCCCCTCGGGCAAGACGCCGGCCTTTAAGGGCGGCGGCAAACTCGGAGGGGCGATGCAGCCGCGCCTCCGGGGGAAGCGTGGAGCGCGGCATGGACTGCGGATCAGGCGGTTGCGCGGAACCGGAACAGGATTGCGAGAGATCTTGCAATATGGTCGGTCCGTGCGAAAGTCAGTTTCCGGAAAACCGGAAAACTGGACTTAGACGGCCAGACGCTTGCGGCCCTTGGCGCGGCGGGCGCTCAGGATGGCGCGGCCAGCGCGGGTTTTCATGCGCACGCGAAAGCCATGGGTGCGCTTGCGACGGGTAACGGAAGGTTGGTAGGTGCGTTTCATGGACGATCCACAAAAAGAACAAAGTCAGAAGGGACCTGCCCGGAGGGTTCCACGTCGCGCTAAGCAGAAGCGGGTATCCAGAGAGCGTTTTTGCAACGGGTTTTGCATGGGTTTTGCAACCGGTGCAAAAAACAACTCTTAGACGGGGCTCTGTACCGAGAATTTCATCTCGGGCGACCTATTCAGCAAAGCTAAAAACCGGACAAATTGCTCTTGTAGGGGCAATTGCGCTTTTGGCAATTTGCCCTTGCGGGAGCGTGTCCGGCCAAGCTTTCTGCGAAACCTTCTGACAGACAGAATTCGGAAAAGCCCACCATTTCAGCAAGTTTTCCCTGTCTTGTCAAACAGTTAAGGGGTGATCATATAGACACTCATGCCCTTCCCTGTGGATAACCCCCGCCCGGGCAAGGTAGAATCGAGGTTTGAATAAGAGCGACATGAAAGAATTCTGGCAGACCTGCGTCAGTCGTCTTGAGCAGGAACTCCCCCCCCAACAAATCAGCGCGTGGATACGACCGCTGGTCCCGCTTGCGTACGACGAAACGCAGGCGGTGCTGCGCGTTGCCGCGCCCAACCGCTTCAAGCTGGATTGGGTGCGCAAAAACTTTTCCCACCAGATCGAAGCGTTGGCCGCGGAGTGGTTCAAGCGTCCGGTGCAGGTGCTGTTCGAGCTGCCTTCGCAAGGGACCGCGCCGCGTATGCCGGTCGCGCCCGTGCGTGCGCAGCAGCCAGCCCAGCAACCGCACCCGTCCGCTGCGCCCCCTTCCGGCGCCGCGCCACCCGTGACGGTCACCGTGACGACCGCCCCGCCCCCGCCCGCCACGACCGCCGCTGCGCAGGCCGTGAACGCGGACGCCGCCAACATCGTGTACGAGCGATCGCGCCTGAACACCGACCTCACGTTCGAGAACTTCGTGACCGGTAAGGCCAACCAGCTCGCGCGCGCGGCGGCGTTGCAGGTCGCGGAAAATCCCGGCACCTCGTACAACCCGTTGTTCCTGTATGGCGGCGTCGGCCTGGGCAAGACCCACCTGATCCACGCCATCGGCAACGCCATGGTGGCGGCGGGCACCGGGGTGCGCGTGCGCTATGTGCATGCCGACCAATACGTGTCCGACGTGGTCAAGGCGTACCAGCGCAAGGCATTCGACGATTTCAAGCGTTACTACCATTCGCTCGATCTTCTGCTGATCGACGACATCCAGTTCTTCTCCGGCAAGAACCGTACGCAGGAAGAATTCTTCTACGCGTTCGAGGCGATGGTCGCGCAGCGCAAGCAGATCATCATCACCAGCGATACGTACCCCAAGGAACTGTCGGGCATCGACAGCCGCCTGATCTCGCGTTTTGACTCGGGCCTCACGGTCGCCATCGAGCCGCCGGAACTTGAAATGCGCGTGGCGATTCTGCTGCGCAAGGCCGAGTCCGAAGGCGTGCCCATGCCCGAGGAAGTGGCCTTCTTCATCGCCAAGCACCTGCGCAGCAACGTGCGCGAACTGGAAGGCGCGCTGCGCAAGGTCCTGGCCTACGCGCGCTTCCACGGCCGCGACGTGCTGACGGTGGATGTCTGCAAGGAAGCGCTCAAGGACCTGCTGTCGGTGTCCAACGGCCAGATCACCGTGGAAAACATCCAGAAGACGGTGGCGGACTTCTACAAGATCAAGGTCGCCGACATGTACTCGAAACGCCGGCCGGCCAATATCGCGTTGCCGCGCCAGGTTGCGATGTACCTGGCCAAGGAGCTGACCCAGAAAAGCCTGCCGGAAATCGGCGATTTATTCGGCGGCCGTGATCACACCACGGTGCTGCACGCCGTTCGCAAGATTTCCGATGCCCGCGCCAAGCAAGCGGAGCTCAACCATACCCTGCACGTGTTGGAACAAACTCTAAAAGGATGAACATGCAACTCGTACAAACCACACGCGATGCATTGCTGAAACCGCTGTCGACTGTGGCGGGCATCGTCGAAAGACGCCATACCCTGCCCATTCTTGCGAACATCCTGATGCGCAAGGAAGGCAACAAGGTTGCCTTCATTGCGACCGACCTGGAAGTGCAGATCACGACGCACGCCGACTTTGGTGTCGGCCAGGACAACGAGTCCACCACGGTGGCCGCGCGCAAGCTGCTGGACATCCTGAAAGCCCTGCCCGATACCGGCGACGTGCGCCTGGCCCTGGCCAGCAACAAGCTGTCGGTGCAATCCGCCAAGAGCCGCTTTGCGCTGCAGACGCTGGCCGCCAGCGAGTTCCCCACCGTGGCTCAGCCCGAGCAGTGGGACGTCTCGCTCACCATGCCGCAGCGCACCTTGCGCCACCTGTTCAACATGGTGCACTTCGCCATGGCCCAGCAGGACATCCGCTACTACCTGAACGGCATGCTGCTGGTGTTTGAACCGGGCCGTGTGCGCGCGGTTGCCACCGACGGCCACCGTCTGGCGCACTGCTCGACCGAAGCCGACGGCATCGCCGAGCGCCACGAAGTCATCGTGCCGCGCAAGACCGTGCTGGAAATGCAGCGTCTGCTTGAAGACTCCGACGAAACCGTCTCCATCGACGTCGCGCCGGGCCAGATCCGTTTCCGTTTTGGCGACGTCGAGCTGGTCTCCAAGCTGGTCGAAGGCAAGTTCCCCGATTTCACGCGCGTGATTCCCACGAACTACTCGCGTCACTTCCTGGTCGGCCGCGAAGCGCTTCAGGGCAGTCTGCAGCGTGCCGCCATCCTGACCACGGACAAGTTCAAGGGCGTGCGCCTGCAACTGGCGCAGAACCAGATGAAGATCTCGTCCTCGAATGCCGAGCAGGAAGAGGCCCAGGAAGAAATCGACATCGACTACAGCCATGAAGCGCTGGACGTGGGCTTTAACGTGGGCTATCTGCTCGACGTGCTGTCCAACGTGAAGGTCGACAACATCCAGTGGTCGGTCATGCCCGATGCCAATGCGTCGGCGCTCATCACCCTGCCCGAAGACGACCAGTTCAAGTACGTCGTCATGCCCATGCGGATCTGATCCGCATTCCCCCCGTGGGTTTGTGCCGCTTGCGGACCGATGGTCCGCGGGCGGTCCGGCCGCCAGGCCGTTCTTTAAAGCGTTATCGATACAGACATGTCAGATCAGCAGAACACCACTCCCGAGACCAGCGGCTACGGCGCTGACTCGATCAAGATGCTCAAGGGGCTGGAGGCCGTGCGCAAGCGCCCCGGCATGTACATCGGCGACACGTCCGACGGCACCGGCCTGCACCACATGGTGTTTGAGGTCGTCGATAACGCCATCGACGAAGCCCTGGCCGGGTATTGCGACGACATCGTCGTCACGATCCACACCGACAACTCCATTTCCGTCACGGACAACGGCCGCGGCATCCCGACCGACATCCACAAGGACGACGAATTCCACCGCAGCGCGGCCGAAATCGTCATGACGGAACTGCACGCCGGCGGCAAGTTCGACCAGAACTCGTACAAGGTGTCCGGCGGCCTGCACGGCGTGGGCGTGTCGTGCGTGAACGCACTGTCCGAATGGCTGCGGCTCACCATCCGCCGCAACGGCGAAGTGCACCAGATGGAATTCCGCCAGGGCGAGCGCGTGGCGCCCCTGGCCGTGACCGGCACGACCGACAAGCGCGGCACCGAAGTGCGCTTTTTGGCCGACCCGATCATCTTCAACAACATCGAATACCACTACGAGATCCTCTCCAAGCGCCTGCGTGAGCTCTCGTTCCTGAACAACGGCGTCAAGATCCGCCTGATCGACCAGCGTCAGGGCAAGGAAGAGAACTTCGCGTTCTCTGGCGGCGTGAAGGGCTTTGTTGAATACATCAACCGCGCCAAGACCGTGCTGCACCCGAACGTGTTCTCGGTCAGCACCGAGTCCGCGGCCGGCGGCGTGTCCGTGGGCGTTGAAGTGGCGATGCAGTGGAACGACAGCTACAGCGAAAGCGTGCTGTGCTTCACCAACAACATCCCGCAGCGCGACGGCGGTTCGCACCTGACCGGCCTGCGCGCCGCGATGACGCGCATCATCAACAAGTACATCACCGACAACGAACTGGCCAAGAAGGCCAAGGTCGAGACGTCCGGCGACGACATGCGCGAAGGCCTGGCCTGCGTGCTGTCGGTGAAGGTGCCCGAGCCCAAGTTCAGCAGCCAGACCAAGGACAAGCTGGTGTCCAGCGAAGTGCGTCCGGCCGTTGAAGAAGCCGTGGCGCGCACGCTGGAAACCTGGCTGCTCGAACACCCGAACGACGCCAAGGCCCTGTGCAACAAGATCGTCGAAGCCGCCCGCGCCCGCGAAGCCGCACGCAAGGCACGCGAAATGACGCGCCGCAAGAGCGTGCTGGAAGGCGCCGGCCTGCCCGGCAAGCTGGCTGACTGCCAGGAAAAGGACCCCGCGCTGTGCGAGCTGTACATCGTCGAGGGTGACTCCGCAGGCGGCTCGGCCAAACAGGGCCGCGACCGCAAGTTCCAGGCCATCCTGCCGCTGCGCGGCAAGGTGCTGAACGTCGAGAAGGCGCGCTTTGACCGCCTGATCGCCAGCGAGCAGATCGCCACGCTGATCACGGCGCTGGGCACCAGCATCGGTCCCGATTTCAACGTGGACAAGCTGCGCTACCACCGCCTCATCATCATGACTGACGCGGACGTCGACGGCGCACACATCCGCACCCTGCTGCTCACGCTGCTGTACCGTCAGATGCCCGAGCTGGTGCAGCGCGGTTACGTGTACATTGCGCAGCCGCCGCTCTACAAGGTCAAGGTTGGCCGCGAAGAGCGCTATCTGAAGGATGACCAGGAAGAAGCGCAGTTCATGCTGACGCTCGCCCTGAAGGACGCCGAGATCATCTCGGGCGGCAATATCATCCGCGGCGAAGAACTGAACGACCTGGCCCGCCAATACGTGGCAGCCGACGGCGTCATCGCCCGCCTGTCGCGCGTGTTCGACGTGGGTGCGCTGTCGGCCATGGCCGAAGGCGTGGAAATCAACCTGGACACGGCCGAGTCCACCGCGGACTCCGCCAAGCGGCTGGCCGATGCCATGCGCGATCCCATCAACGGCAATGGCGTCGAGGTCGTTCCGCAATTCGACGAAGCCACCGAACGCCATCGCCTGTCCGTGCAGCGCATGCACCACGGCAACGTGCGCGTCAGCATCATCGACGCCGACTTCATCAATGGCTCGGATTACGCCATTCTGTCCAAGGCCGCCAAGAGCTTCCTGGGCAAGGTCGGCGCGCGTTCGATGGCCGCCCGCGGCGAAGGCGACAAGCGCAAGGAGCAGCCCGTGTCCGACTTCCGCGAAGCCATGCAGTGGCTGCGCAGCGAAGCCGATCGCAGCATCTCCAAGCAGCGCTACAAGGGTCTGGGCGAAATGAACCCCGAACAGCTGTGGGAAACCACGATGGACCCGAAGGTGCGCCGCCTGTTGCGCGTGCAGATCGAGGACGCCATCGCGGCGGACGAGGTCTTCACCACGCTGATGGGCGACGACGTCGAACCGCGCCGCAACTTCATCGAAACGCACGCGCTGTCGGCGGGCAACATCGACGCTTGATCGTATTGGATCCCGCGATTACCTAGATTTTTCCCGGGATATCCGGCGTTCGTACAAGGGGCTGCTTATGCAGCCCCTTTTTCTTTGGTTCTCGGCAGTTCAAGCCGAAATTCTCTTCCTGCCGGGCGGTTCCAGTTTTCCCCATCGACCAGGTGAAAAACCGCTCTGCCCTCAACCCCGCGGGCATCGCTGGAATCCCCATCGACGAGTTCATGCATGACAACCGCTGGCGTGCTGATTATCCATAAATATGGATAATCATTTCAATCTTGCAGGGTTTATCCATTATCCCTGCGCGCCTACAGTACCTCCATGCCCAGTCAACACGGCGTTTCAGGAGACTTCCTCCCCAGCCCGCTGACTGACAACTTCCTCATCGAATACATGGAGCTCATCATGAATCAGCAACTCAACGGCAAGATCGCACTCGTCACCGGCGGCACCACGGGTATCGGCCTGGCGACCGCCCAGGAACTGGCCGCGCAGGGTGCGCGCGTCTTCATCACCGGCCGCCGCCAGGCCGAACTGGACGCCGCCGTGGCCAGCATCGGCGTCGCGGCAACCGGCATCCGTGCCGACGCGTCGGTGCTGAGCGACCTGGACAACGTCTACGCCCAGATCGCCAAGAGCGCCGGCAAGCTCGACATCCTGTTCGCCAACGCGGGCGGCGGCGACATGATGCCGCTGGGCGCGATCACGGAAGAGCACTTCGATCGCATCTTCGGCACCAACGTGCGCGGCACCCTGTTCACCGTGCAAAAGGCCTTGCCATTGCTGGTCGATGGCGCCTCGGTGATCCTGACGGCGTCGACCGTATCGATCCAGGGCACGGAAAATTTCAGCGTGTATAGCGCCAGCAAGGCGGCGGTGCGCAACTTTGCGCGCTCGTGGGCGCTGGATCTGAAGCCGCGCGGCATCCGCGTGAACGTCGTGAGCCCCGGCCCGATCCGCACGCCGGGACTGGGCGGTCTGGTCCCCGACGAAGCGCGCCAGGGGTTGTTCGATCATCTGGCCGCGCAGGTGCCGCTGGGCCGTCTGGGCGAGCCGCAAGAGATCGGCAAGGCCGTGGCGTTTCTGGCTTCCGACGCGGCGAGCTTCGTCAATGGCATCGAGCTGTTTGTCGACGGCGGGATGGCGCAGGTCTGAGCGCATCGCGCTTCTGATCGCGACTTCTCAACATGAAATTCTTGACTCATTGCGTACTGGCGCTGGCTGCGATGTGCAGCGCGCCTTATGCGCACGCACAGGAAACATCACAAATGAAACCCGCCACGCAAGACCCTGCCGATTTGGCGCAACGCCTGATCGACATCCATTTTTCGATTTGGAACGACGCCAACGCCCAATCCCGCGAGTCGAAGTTTGACCAGGTGTACACGCAAGATTTCTTCGTGGCCGATCAAAGCGGCGTCGCTACCGGATACGCGCAGGTAAACCGCCTGATCGAGCAGTTGCAAGGCACCCATGCGGGATTCCGTTTCACGCCAGCGCCAATCACCTGGAATCATGGTCTCGGCCGCGTGGTCTGGAGCTATGGTCCCCGCGGCAATCCAGATCAGGTGCACGGCGAAGATATCTTCACCATCAAAGACGGCAAGCTTGCGAGCGCCCACGTCTTTCTCGATCGTCAGTAATGGGGATGCGCATCATGAAACGACTGGCTTCTTGCTTCATGGCGATTGGCGTTCTGGCAGGTGCTGCAGCGCAGGCGGCTGGCATCCACGTCGCGGGTGTGGATCACGTGGGTGTCAACGTGCCCGATCTGAAGCAGGCGGAGGCATTCTTCAAGAGTGCTTTCGGATGCGAACCCGTGACACGAATCGGACCATTTCAGCTGGACCCAACCGCGTCGCCCGATGCTGCGGGTTTCGCGCCCCGCGCCGATAGCGTCACGATTGCCATGCTGCGTTGCGGAGAGGGCTCGAACATCGAGTTGTTCGAGTATGTGAATTCGCGTGGCAGCAAGGTCATGCCTCGCGCCGAGGATATCGGCGCCTCGCATATCGCGTTCTACACCGACGATATCGAGGGCGCGGTGTCTTATCTGAAGGCCCAGGGCATCACCGTGCTGGGAAAACCCGTGACGATGACATCGGGCGATACCGAAGGCGAGACATGGGTGCACTTTCGCTCGCCTTGGGGTTCGGACATGGAACTCGTCAGCTACCCGAATGGCAAGGGATATGAACACCGCAGCAGCCTCAGGCTGTGGAATCCCAAGCACCCCGGTCAGTGAACCGTCAAACGAACCATCGACAGGATTGATATGAACCTTCCCCATCAACCCGGCGCGTACGGCGCCCAATTCCCCGACCACGGCCGGTCTGCCGCCGACCATGACAAAGACCTGCCGACAGCGGTTGTGGTTGCGGCCTATTACCGCGTGCACCCTGAAGACCGGCAGTCATTTGTCGATGCCGTCATCCCCGACGTGCTGGCCGCCAGAAAGATGCCCGGCTGCATCTACTACGCCTTTGCCGCGGATCTGACAGACGCCAATCTGTTTCATCTGGTGGAGGGCTGGGCAGATGAGGCGGCTTACGAGAGTCACGAACAAGCGCCTTCGTTTCTCGCGGCGCTGGCGCATGTCGTCAAGCATGTGCGAATTCTGGATCGGCAGGGGATCCGATATGAAGTCGCGCGGCAGATCATCGATGACCCCAGGAGCAAAGTGGCGCCGGCTTAAGGCGTCCAGCGGGCACGCGATGCCGGGATCGCCCGTGCGATTTGCGTGCCGATGCTTGCAGGACGGCATTCGCGCGCGTTCGGCCCAACCGTTTTCCGAGCCGCTTTTGCAGAGAGACCAAAAATGATAGTAGATATCGGCAATGCCAGTTCGACGCCAGTCGCTTCGCGGTACGAACCACCGTCCCCCCCTCCCGCTTCTCAAGTGAATGAAGTCAGCGCCACGGAGCCGGAGTCGCAGACAAATGCTGACGCGTCGTCGGCCGACACGTCGGCGGCGCAGCAGAGCAAGGAGTCGGATCCCGCCAAGAATGGAGGCGAATCGCTTGAGTCGCTCAGGGAGCAGATCGCGCAATTGGAGAAGCAGCTTGCGCAAGCGCTGGAGGAGTTGCGCGATGTTCAGTCAGCCACCATGGATGAAAAGCAGAAGGCTGCGTTGACGGCCGCCCTGCAGGTGAAAGTGGCGGTGTTGAATTCGTCTTTGATGTCCATGATGATGAAGCTGGCAGAGGCCATTGCCAATGAGAACGGCAAGAATTTTGAGAGTGCGGTTGCGCTGGCGGCGTCTCAAGGGGGTGGCGGCAGCGCGGGTTGAATGGATGCCAGCGGATCCGCCCGCGGGGGATTCGCGAATACACTGCGGTCAGGAAGACCTGACGAAAGGCCGTGCGGATTGAAGGTGATTGCACATCGAAGGCCAGCCCGATCCGGGCTGGCCTTCGGCTTTTCCGGATCCGGGTATCGGGTGTCACCAATCAAGCGCCCCGGGCGCCTCTGCAATAAAGGAAGTGAAGATGGGAAATCGGGCCTGGCTGTATCTGTGCTCGGACGAGGATGAAGGCGCGCCGCCCGCGGAGATCGCCAGCGCGAACGGCAACCTGCCGACGTTGTGGCAGGTGCTGCTGGCGGAGGGCGAGTCCCGTGCGGCGCCCGATGACCAGGACCTCCTTGGCGATGGCAATGGTGCGGGCATGGCCGCCGATGCGCGCGTTGCCCATCAGCGGCTGGGCGAACTGGCGGCATTCATGGGGGCGCACTCGGATCGCGACGATGCGCTGCCCGTGCTGCAGTTCGATGCCGCCTTTCAGTATCTGGGCGAGCTGATCGATGAACACGACGACGACGGCGACTTGTGGATAAGCGCAAATCTCAATGAGTTGTCGTGGCTGCACGCGGACGGCGCGGCGGCTTATGTTCACCAAACGCGCACCCTGTGCGAAGAACGCTGGCTAGCCGTGCGGCAAGGCATGCAGGCCGGTGACCTGGCCGCTGTGTGCAGACTGCTGGACGTGCAAGATGCCGGTGACGCCTCCGGCTGGGCGTGGCGCTTTGGTTTTGGCGGGCTGTCGCATTCCTATTTCCACGAACAGGATCCGGCCCGCACGGTCAGCTTCGAAGACTACGTTGCCGAGGGGGGCGACGATGAAGACGCGTGGCTTGGCAGCGCGCTGTACCGCTACCGTGTGGACAAGTTGTGGGGGCTGCGGGCGGTCGATCCGGAGGCCGAGTCCGACGACGACAACGACGGCGACAACGACGGCGATTGCTGGCTGCCGGTGATGGCGCCGCAGTGGGATGCGATCTGGCGCAGCGGCGCGTCCGATGTGGGCGTGCTGTGGATAAGCCGCGAGGGCCGCACGGGGCTGCTGCAGGTTACGGAGAACGTCGCGCGGGTGCTGGTGCCGCCGCGCTTTGACGCGGTGTGGGATTTTGAAGAAGACGTTGCAAGCGTCCAGATTGGCGACAAGGTGGGGCTGATCGCCGCGGATGGCAGTGAAATCCTGCAGCCGTCGCTGGACGAGGCCTGGAACTGCGCGCAAGGCCTGGTGGTGGCGCGCGTCGGGGATCAGTTGGGCTTTGTGGACAAGTCGGGTGGCTGGGCGATCACGCCGCGCTTCGAGGACGCGGGGTCGTTCTGCCCTGGAGGCTTGGCGCCCGCGTTCGAGGCGCAGGCGTGGGGTCTGGTCGACCGGCGTGGCGATTGGGTAGCGGCGCGCGAGTGGGACGACGTTTATTGGGACGAGGACCTTCACGCGTTCATCACCGAGCGCGATGGGATGCAGGGGCTGATCGACGCGTCGGGGCGGCCGGTGATGGCTGCGTGCTTTGCTGCGCTGGCGCCGCTGGATACTGCGGCCGACTCAGCCGAGCTGTGGAAAAGCGGTCTGATGCGGATCAGCGTCCTGACGCAAGATGCGCGGCGCGGTGTGGTGGATGGCCAAGGCGCCGTGCGGGTGCCGATCGTTTACAGCGATCTCGGCGAGGTGAGCTGGCTGCCGTCGGAACGGCCTGGCATCCCGGAGCCCGCGCCTGAAGGCCAGGCGGGGCGCTATGCGCGGATCCTGGCGAACGTGGGGCGGAATGACGATGGCGACGAGGCGTGGGCCGAAGGCGTCTATGACATGGCCGAGGGGCGTGAAGTGCTTGCTTGCCGGCATGTGCTGACGTTCGGGTTGGCGTGGAACGGCGCGTATGGCTGGCTGGTGATGCAAGCGGGCCAGGCGCCCTGCCCTCACAACGTGGACGGGCTTTTCGTGGGCGTGGCGCGCGCTGGTGGCGACTGGCTGCATGAACCTGTGTACGCCTGGATCGGTTCGCCGGAATCCTTGCAGACTGCGGCGGGCGTTTACAACGGCCCGCCGGCGATTGTCTCGCAGTGGAACGAGGGCGAGCCGGTGCGGGCCATGCGGGGCGATACGGGTGTGCTGGTGATGCTGCACCGTGACGGGCGGGAGACGCCGGCCTAGGCAATTGCGGCAACGGTGTCTGACACCCTGGGGAAATGGTCGCCAGTTTGAGGCGGTGTCTCACAGGGTGTCAGACACCGTCTCCACACACATCGCCGCAGCGATCGGCTACCGCGGCGGCCGCGCTTTCAGATCCCCCATCTCTTCCTGCATCAGCTGATGCGCATAGCGCGAGAACACCGTGACCAGGCGCGTGCGCGTGTGATACGGCGGGTATAGCAGCGCCACCGTGACCGGCACCGCCGGGCTGAACGGACGGACCTCCACGCCGTTCGCTTCGTATTCCTCGCGCGCGGCCAGGGGGTTGATCAGCGCCACGCCCAGCCCCGCGCCCACCAGCGCGCACACCGACGACCCCAATCCCGCTTCGGCCACCGTATGACGCTCGACCTTGGCGGACTTGAACACGGCGTCGATCTTCTCGCGCAGCGGAGTGCCGCTGGGAAATGCGATGAAGGGCTCGCCCGCAAAATCGGCGGGCTTGAGCTTCTTCAGTTTGGTCAGGCGGTGTCCGCGCGGCAGCACCGCCACGCAGCTCATCGTAAGCACCGGTTCGACCTGGATGCCGGGCGCTTCGCCGGACAGCATCGCCAGCCCGGTGTCGCAGAACCCCGAACTGATCCAGTTGTGGACCGCGCTGGCGTTGCCCGAGTGGATGGACACCATGACGTCCGGGTACTCGGTCTTGAAGGCCGCGACGATGCGCGCCAGGAGCCCGCCCGCCAGGCGTGGCATGGCCGCCACACTCAGTCGGCTGGCGCTGAACGAGCGGATGCTGGCCGCCGCCGACTCCAGGCCGGCGAGGCCGATGAAGGTCTTTTCGACCTCCTGAAAAAAGCGCGACCCGTCCTGGGTCGGGCTCAGCCGGCTGCCATTGCGGTCGAACAATGGAAACTGGGTGATGGCTTCCAATTGCGCAATTAAGCGGCTAACGTGCGGCTGCGAGGTATGCACGCGGCGCGCCGCAGCGGTCATGGATCCGGTCATCATGACGGCGCGGAACGCCTCAATGTGCCGCAAGCCCATGCGAGTAATGGCCATGTCAAATCCGTATAGAGGAATACCTGATTGGAACTGGATAAAACCATACTGCTAGTTGATACTTTTTGCCAGCCGCGGGGCTCATCGCGGGACGCGGCGGTCGCCAGCCAGACTGGAACTGCCGATCGTGAACATAAACACGCGCCGCACGTACGGCGCCAAGGGAATCAGATGAAAGCACTTGCCGCGATCTCCGTCGCCGCCGCCCTGCTGGGCACCACCGCGACGGCTCATGCCGAAGGTCCCAGCCGCCTGGACAAGATCCGGGAAACCGGCGTCATCACGATCGGCCACCCCGAGACCTCGGTGCCGTTTGCGTATCTGGACGGCAATCAGAAGCCGATCGGCTACACGGTCGAGATCTGCCAGGAAGTCGCCAAGTACGTGCAGGAAGCGCTGAAGCTGCCCAAGCTGGAAGTCCGCTACAACCCGACGACGTCGGCCACGCGCATTCCGCTGCTGGCCAACGGCACGATCGACCTGGAGTGCGGCAACACCACCAATAACGAGGCCCGCCACAAGCTGGTGTCCTTCGCGCCCACGACCTTCGTGGCGCAGGTGGTGCTGGTGGCGCGCAAGGACGGCGGCGTGGACCCCAATGACCTGTCCTCGTTCCGCGGCAAGACCATCGCGGCGCAGGCCGGCGGCCAGACGTTCAAGCTGATCTCGCAACTGAATGCGCAGGGCAACCTGGGCATCTCGATGGCGCCCACCAAGGACACCGCCGAGACCATCCTGATGGTGGAATCGGGCCGCGCCGCGGGTTCGGCTAACGACGACGGCATCGCCTACGGCGCCGTGGCCTCGTCCAAGAACCCGGACGCCTTCGTGATCGGCAAGAAGGGCCTGGAAATGGCGCCCTACGGCATCATGCAGCCCAAGGACGATCCCAAGTTCAAGAAGGTGGTTGATGACGCGGTGCTGGATCTGATGAAGACCGGCAAGGTTGCGGCGCTGTACGACAAGTATTTCAACTCGCCGATTCCGCCCAAGCAGATCAACCTGAAGTACCCCATGAGCGACGCCCTGAAGCGCGCCCTGGCCAACCCCACCGACTCGGGCGATCCCAAGGCCTACGAGTAAGCCGCATGCCGCGGGGCGCAACGCGTCCCCGCGGCGCATGAAGCAAGGACGCCGGCCGGGGCCGGCGTTGCAATCAAGGGCGAGGGCATGAATTACAACTGGAGTTGGAGCGTCTTCCTGGAGATGTCGCCGGACGGCGTGCACACCTTCCTGGAAACGATCCTGATCGGTGTGGGCTGGACGCTCGCGCTGGCATTGACGGCCTGGGTTTTCTCGTTGCTGCTGGGATCCTGGCTGGGCGTGATGCGCACGGTGCAGTCGCGCCTGATGAACGCCATCGGCGCGACCTATGTAGAGCTGTTCCGCAACATCCCGCTGCTGGTGCAGATGTTCCTGTGGTATTTCGTGCTGCCCGAATTGCTGCCGCATGCCTGGGGCCTGGCGATGAAGCAGATGCCGCAGCCGTGGGGGCAGTTCGTGCCCGCGGTGCTGTGCCTGGGCTTTTACGGATCGGCGCGTGTGGCCGAGCAATTGCGCGCGGGCATCCAGTCGCTGCCGCGCGGGCAGTTTCAGGCGGGGACCGCGCTGGGACTGACCGAGGGGCAGGTCTACCGCTACATCATCCTGCCCGAGGCCTATCGCATCGTGCTGCCGCCGCTGACCTCGGAGTTCATGGGCACGATCAAGTATTCGTCGGTGGCGCTGACCATTGGCCTGTTGGAATTGACGGGCCAGGCGCGATCCATGGCGGAGTTCAGCTTTCACATCTTCGAGGCGTTTTCGGCCGCGACGGTGATCTACCTGATTCTGAACGGCATCGTCGTGCTGGGGATGCGCACACTTGAGCGCCGAGTCGCGGTGCCCGGCCTGATCGGCACGGCCGCGAAGTCGCCTGCGGGATTGGGGCGCTGACATGGGCAAATTCGATTTCGATGTGATCTGGGGCTCGCTGCCGTACCTGTTCCAGACCGGCATGACCTTCACGCTGACGCTGACGGTGCTGGCGGCGGTGATGGGCCTGGCGTTGGGCACGATCCTGGCGATGATGCGGTTGTCGCGCTACAAGATCCTGTCGGTGCCGGCGGGCATCTACGTGAACGTCATGCGTTCGATCCCGCTGCTGCTCGTGATCTTCTGGTTCTACTTTCTGATGCCGTACATCGCCGCGTGGGTGGTGGGTTCGCCCACGCCGCTGCGCGTGGGGGCGTTCAACTCGGCGGTGATCACGTTCACGCTGTTCGAGGCCGCGTACTTCTGCGAAATCATGCGTGCCGGCATCCAGTCCATCGCGCGCGGCCAGGTATCGGCCAGCATGGCGCTGGGCCTGAATCACTGGCAAGGCATGCGGTACGTCGTGCTGCCGCAGGCGCTGCGCAACATGGTGCCGGCGCTGCTGACGCGCGTCATCATCCTGTTCCAGGACACGTCGCTGGTGTACGTGCTGTCGCTCACCGACTTCCTGGGCGCCGCGTCCAAGATCGGCCAGCGCGACGGCCGGCTGGTCGAACTCTATCTCTTCGTGGCGGTGGTGTATTTCGTGATTTGCTTCACGGCATCGCGTCTGGTCAAGCAGCTTGAAAAGCGTACGCGGGTGCTGCGCTGAGCCGCTTGCCCCAGCAACCACGTTATCCACAGGTTCAACGATGCAATCCTCTTCCAATCCTCCGATGATCGAGATCCGGCAGGTCAGCAAATGGTACGGCGACTTCCAGGTGCTGGACGACTGCTCCACCACCGTGCGCCGCGGCGAAGTCGTGGTGGTGTGCGGCCCGTCCGGGTCGGGCAAGTCCACGCTGATCAAGACCGTCAATGCGCTCGAGCCCTTTCAAAAAGGCGAGATCGTGGTCAAC
This sequence comes from Achromobacter sp. UBA4530, assembly GCF_002388205.1. Classification (NCBI taxonomy): domain Bacteria; kingdom Pseudomonadati; phylum Pseudomonadota; class Betaproteobacteria; order Burkholderiales; family Alcaligenaceae; genus Achromobacter; species Achromobacter sp. UBA4530. The sequence goes on from NZ_DGMA01000013.1 coordinate 32,165, forward strand.
GGCGTGTCCGTGGGCGATCCGCGCACCAACCTGCCCAAGCTGCGCGCAGTCGCCGGCATGGTGTTCCAGCACTTCGAGCTGTTCCCGCACCTGTCCGTGACCGAGAACCTGTGCCTGGGGCAGATCAAGGTGCTCAAGCGCGGCAAGGACGAAGCGCGGCAGCGCGCGCTTGCGCTGCTTGAGCGCGTGGGTCTGTCGGCGCACAAGGACAAGCATCCCGGCGAACTGTCGGGCGGCCAGCAGCAGCGCGTGGCGATCGCCCGGGCGCTGTCGATGGACCCGGTCGTGATGCTGTTCGATGAGCCCACGTCGGCGCTGGACCCGGAGATGGTCAACGAGGTGCTGGACGTGATGACCGACCTGGCGGGCGAAGGCATGACCATGATGGTGGTGACCCACGAGATGGGATTCGCGCGCCGCGTCGCCGACCGTGTGATCTTCATGGACGGCGGCAAGATTGTCGAGGACTGCCAGAAGGAGCAGTTCTTCGGCAATGTCGAGGAGCGTGCCCCGCGCACGCGCCAGTTTCTTTCCAAAATTTTGCAGCACTGAAAGCCATGACCCAGCGGACCCCCGCCGAACCTCCCCCACTCCGCGTCGACCTGCGCAGCGATACGGTCACGCACCCGACCGCGGCCATGTACGAGCGCATGCGCACCGCGCCGATCGGCGATGACGGCCTGGACGGCGATCCCACCGTGCGTGAGCTGGAAGCGACTGTCGCGGCCAGCCTGGGCAAGGAGGCGGGCCTCTTCGTGCCGAGCTGCACGATGGCCAACTTGCTGGCCGTGCTGGCGCAAACGCAGCGCAGCGAACAGGTGGCGCTGGAAGCGACTGCCCACATGTACACGTCGGAACGCGGCGCGGCCACGTTCACGGGTTTGTTCTACCAAGGCCTGCCCGGCGCCGAAGGCGCGATGGACCTGAACCGGCTCGAAGACGCGCTGATGGCAGGCGGACACCGCCTCAAGACCGCGCTGGTGGCGATGGAGACGTCGCACAACAACGCGGGCGGCGCAGTGCTGCCGCTGGACCATATGCAGGCCGTGCACGGCATGGCGCGCGCCGCCGGGGTGCCGGTGCACCTGGATGGTGCGCGGCTGTTCAACGCGGCGGTGGCGCTGGGCGTGCCGGCCATGGACATCACGCAATACACGGATACGGTGTCGCTGTGCCTGTCCAAGGGCTTGAGCGCGCCGGTGGGCGCGGTGCTGGCGGGCAGCCAGGCCGTGATCGCCAAGTCGCGCACGCTGCGCCGCATGCTGGGCGGCACGCAGCGCCAATCCGGCATCATGGCCGCCGCGGGCCTGGAAGGCGTGCAGCACATGAGCGCGCGGCTGGGCGAGGACCACGTGCGGGCGCGCCGGTTGAGCGACGGCATCAACACGCTGGCGCCCACGCTGACCGCGACCGTGCCGCAAACCAACATCGTGCAGGTTGAGACCGCCGACACCGGCATGACCAATGCAGAGTGGGTCGCGGCGCTGCAAATGCAAGGCGTGCTGACGCGTCCGTGGGGCCGTACGCGGCTGCGCTGCGTCACGCATCGGCACATCAGCGACGACGATATCGACATGGCCGTCAAGGCGTTTTCTGCGGTGCTGAACGCGCGCTGATTCAGCCGAATTTGGGGTGGGCGATGCGATAATGCCCGCCATGTCCACCCCCACTCATCTTTCCCGGAAAGACTATTTCTGCGCCCTCGCGGTGGTGGTCATCTGGGGCCTGAATTTTGTCGTCATGAAGGTCGGCATGCGGGGCTTGTCTCCGATGATGCTCGGCGCGTTGCGATTCGCGCTGGCGGCCTTCCCGCTCATTCTCTTTGTGCGCATGCCGCGGCTGCCGTGGCACTGGGTCGCGGCCTACGGGCTGGTCCAGGGGCTGGGCCAGTTCGGCCTGCTGTTCACGGCGCTCAAGTTCGGCATGCCGGCCGGCATGGCATCGCTTGTCATCCAGACCCAGGCCTTCTTTACGCTGCTGCTCGCCGCGCCGGTGCTGCATGAGCGTGCGCGGCGGCATCACTGGATCGGACTGGGCGTCGCCGCGATGGGCCTTGCGGTCATCGCGGGGGCGCGTGGCGACGGGCCGGGGCAGATGACGATGCTGGGCTTTGTCCTGACGCTGGGGGCGGCATTCATGTGGGCGGTGTCCAACATGATCGTGCGGTTGGCCAGCCGCAAGGCGCCCGGCTACGACCCTTTCGCGTTCATTGCCTGGAGCAGCGCCGCCCCGGTGCTGCCCTTCCTGGCGCTGGCCGTGTTGATCGACGGTTGGGAACCGGTCGTGGGCATGATCACCGGCATGGGCTGGGGCGAGGCATTGTCGGTGCTGTATCTGGCGGTGCTGGCGACCCTGGTTGCCTACACGCTCTGGACGCAGTTGCTGTCGCGCCATCCCGCGGCCAAGGTCGCGCCGTTCTCGCTGCTGGTGCCGGTGGTGGGGCTGTGGGCGGCGTCGATGGCGTTCGGCGAGCGGCTGCAGCCGCTGCAATGGGCGGGCGCCGGGTGCGTGCTGGCCGGGCTGGTCATCAACCAGGTCGGCGCGCGCTGGTTGCGCACGCGCTGACGCCAGTCAGCCTTTACGCTACCGGGCCCTCATCCGCCCGACCTACCGCGTGCCGGCGAGGGCCCACTGCCCTCAAAGTTGCTCGAAGCGGATGTAACGCTTATCGGTGTACTCCCGGCGCGTGATGATTTCCTGCACCGACGCGCCCGGCGGTCCGCGGCGCAGCCATTCCAGCATGTGATCGACCTGGTCGGGCGTGCCCTGCACCAGCGCTTCGACCGTGCCGTCCAGCATGTTCTGCACCCAGCCCTTCGCGCCAAGCATGTGCGCGCGCCGCACTGTGGCGTGCCGGTAGCCCACGCCTTGCACCGTGCCGCTGACGGTGACGTGGACGGTTTCGATCTGGGTATCGGCCTTAGGGTCTTGCATGGGTTTTTCCTTCGGATGATGCGCCGCCACGCGCGACTGGCGTAGGCGGAACCGGCTACAGCGGATGGTCTATAGGCCCGGCAGGCTTCGAAGCGATACGTTAGAGCCCATGTCAAAACGTGCCAGCTTAGAAATACCCATTACCAGAGCTTGGAGAAGCCATTATGGAAGAGACCAGTTTGTTGTCGGAAGCCGAGACAGCGCGCTACAGGGATCAGGGTTACCTGGCCTTGAAGGACATGTGCCCTCAGGACGAGGTCGGCTACATCCGCAGGACGCTGCTGGACTTGTTCTCGAATAAGACGGGTTACAACGAGGGCGCGCAATATGACTTTGTCAGCCGCGACGACCCGAGCAAGCCCGCGAAGTTTCCGAGTCTGCACGATCCGCGACATTATGCCCCGGGCCTGCTGAAGACGGTGTACCACGAACGCACGCTGGAACTGGCGCGGCAGCTGCTGGGCCCGCAGGCCGCGCTGTATGGCGAGCACGCGTTGCTCAAGCCCGGCCCGCACGGTCCGGAAACGCCGTGGCACCAGGACGAAGCTTTCCGGTCGCCGGACTTTGTCTACAACGAACTGAGCATCTGGCTGGCGCTGCAGCCGGCCACCGTCGAGAACGGCTGCATGCAGTTCCTGCCGGGGTCGAACAAGTGGGACGTGCTGGAGCACCGTTCCCCGGGCGGCGACAAGACGCTGCATCCGCTGGAATGCTGCGGCGATTTCCCGCGCGAACAGGCGGTGGCCGAACCCCTTGATCCGGGCGGCATCACTGTCCACGATGCGCGCACGCTGCACTTCACGGGACCGAACACGTCGCAGACGCCGCGGCTGGCGTACATCCTGATCTACAACACGCCGCCGGTGTACAAGCCGGGCCGCCGGGAATTCCCGTGGCTGGAAGGCCGCTGGACCGACAGCCAGACCCGCAAGAAGCAATGGCACAAGCGCGGCGGGCTGGCGGTGGACGTGATGCGCCGGCTGCCGGGCGCGCGGCTGACCAGCCCGCGCTGGGTGGCGTGGGCAACGATACGCGCGGTCAGCAAGGTGTGGCCGCGCTAGGGCTGGGCGTGCAGGGGCCATAGAGCCTTTGCGCAGGGGGGCGAACGGGGCCGGCAAGCGACGCTTGCCGGCCTCGGCGCGTATACTGGGCGGCGCCGCGCGGGTCATCAAGCCTGGCGCGGCGGCAAGGCTGCCCCACGGCTGGCGGCCCGAAAGCACAAGAAAATGTCGCAGCTGGCGCACCCCTATCACTCCACAGACACTCCATGACCGCTAACCTTTCTACGATCACCTGCATCGAAGATTTGCGCGTTGTCGCGCAGAAGCGCGTGCCGCGCATGTTCTACGACTACGCCGATTCCGGCGCCTGGACCGAAGGCACCTATCGCGCGAATGAAAGCGACTTTCATCGGATCAAGCTGCGCCAGCGCGTGGCGGTCAACATGGAAGGCCGGTCGCTGCGCACCACCATGGTGGGCCAGGACGTGGTCATGCCGCTGGCGATTTCGCCCACGGGCCTGACCGGCATGCAGCATGCCGACGGCGAGATCCTGGCCGCCAAGGCCGCCGCCGATTTCGGCGTGCCGTTCACGCTGTCCACGATGAGCATCTGCTCGCTGGAAGACGTGGCGCAGGCCACAGGCAAGCCCTTCTGGTTCCAGCTCTACGTGATGCGCGACCGCGAGTTCGTGGGCAACCTGATCGACCGCGCCAAGGCCGCCGGCTGCTCGGCGCTGGTGCTGACGCTGGACCTGCAGATCCTGGGCCAGCGCCACAAGGACATCAAGAACGGCCTGTCGACGCCGCCCAAGCCCACGCTGCGCAACCTCATCAACCTGGCGACCAAGCCCCGCTGGTGCATGGGCATGCTGGGCACCAAGCGCCGCACCTTCGGCAACATTGTCGGCCACGCCAAGGGCGTGAGCGACCTGTCGTCGCTGTCGTCGTGGACGGCCGAGCAGTTCGATCCCCGCCTGAGCTGGGACGACGTGGAATGGATCAAGCAGCGCTGGGGCGGCAAGCTCATCATCAAGGGCATTCTGGATGTCGAAGACGCGCAGCTCGCCGCCAACAGCGGCGCCGACGCGCTCATCGTCAGCAACCACGGCGGCCGCCAGCTTGACGGCGCCATGTCGTCCATCGCGGCCCTGCCGGGAATTGCCGATGCCGTGGGTTCGAAAATCGAGGTGTGGATGGACGGCGGCATCCGCTCCGGCCAGGACATCCTGAAGGCCGTGGCGCTGGGCGCGCGCGGCACGATGATCGGCCGCGCCTTCCTGTACGGGCTGGGCGCGTATGGCCAGGCCGGCGTCACCCGCACGCTGGAGATCCTGTACAAGGAAATGGACACGACGATGGCGCTGTGCGGCCGCCGCACGATCGAGCCGGGCGACCGCAGCATCCTGCTGCCGGGCACGTATCCGACCTGATCGCTGACGCTTGTTGAAAAAGCCCGGGCCCATACGTGTCCGGGTTTTTTTATGCGCGGACGCCGCGCACTGTGCGTGGGCTATGCGCCGTTGCCCGTGCCCAAAAACTGGCTGGGCCTGCGCAGCGCGGGGTCGAAGGGATTGATCTGCGCGCCCACCGCGTCGGCCTCGCGGCGCAGCATTTCCACGATCAGCGGCAGGCGTTCATCGCTGATGCGTTCGATGGGCGCCGCCACGCTCAGCGCCGCCACCGTGACGCCGTTGGGATCGTAGACCGGCACCGCCAGCCCCGCGATGTTGGGGAACACGCCCTGCCCCTGGCTGCGCGCGTAGCGCAGTTCCAGGCATTCCTTGATGCGCACGCGCATCGAGATCTCGTCCACGAAGCCCAGGTGATGCAGGCGCGGAATGTTGAAGCGCATGACCTCTTCGCGCTCGGCTTCCGGCAGGCTGGCCAGCAGCACCAGGCCACCTTGTCCCATGCCCAGCGGCACGCGGCCGCCGATGTCGCCGGTGTGCGAGCGCACCGGAAAGGCGCCGTCCACGCGGTCGACGCAGACCGCATCAAAGCCGCTGCGCACCAGCAGAAAAATGGTGTCGTTGAGCATGCCGGACAGACGCAGCATGGCGGGACGGTAGAGGGTGCGCAGGCTGGATTGATGGTTGCCCGCCGCGGCCGCCAGCGAAAAGAAGGCGACGCTGAGCTGATAGCCCTTGCTTTGGGCCGGCTGCTCCACCACCCCTTCCTGCATCAGGCCTTGCAGCACCCGGTGCACCGTGGCCTGCGCCTGGCCCGTGCGGGCGGCGATATCGGTCAGGCGCAGCTTGTCCCCTTTGGCGTCGGCCAGCACGCGCAGCACGGCAAAGGCCCGCTGCAATACGCCCTGGCCTGCGGAATCGTCCGGCGTTTCTGATTTCTTCATTCTTGGGTTCCGATAATCAAAATAGTCTGGCGTATTTTTATCAAGAAATTCAGTCTACCGGAAATAACGAATAAAAAATTCGATTCTTCGGAAAACCCTAATTGACCCTCCGTTTTGGCGGCTCCTAGACTGCGCCATCACTTAGGCAGCCTGGGCGGCACTTTTTCCACCCGGCGGCGCAGGGCCCGGACGGGCCACGGGGTTTGGAACATGGCATTTCTGCGGCTGGACAACGTCTCCAAGAACTACGGCGATCTGCGTGTCGTCTCGGACTTCTGCCTGTCGGTCGACAAGGGCGAGTTCGTCTCGCTGCTGGGCCCTTCCGGCTGCGGCAAGACCACCACGCTGCAGATGATTGCCGGCTTTGCCGACGTGACCTGCGGCACCATCACGCTGGACGGCCGCGACATCACGCACGCCAAGCCCAACACGCGCGGCCTGGGCATCGTGTTCCAGAGCTATGCGCTGTTCCCGCACCTGACCGTGGCCGACAACGTCGCCTTCGGCCTGAAGATGCGCAAGGTCGAACGCGCCGAACGGCAGGACCGTGTGCGCGAGGCGTTGGCCCTGGTGAAGCTGGACAAGCATGCCGACCGCTTCCCCCGCGAACTGTCGGGCGGCCAGCGGCAACGCGTGGCGCTGGCCCGTGCGCTGGTGATCCGGCCGCCGGTGCTGCTGCTGGACGAACCGCTGTCCAACCTGGACGCCAAGCTGCGCGAGGACATGCAGTTCGAACTGCGCAGCATCCAGCGCAAGATCGGCACCACCACCGTCATGGTCACGCACGATCAGGCCGAAGCCCTGTCCATCAGCGATCGCGTCGTCGTCATGCAGGACGGCCGGGCCACGCAGGTGGACGCGCCCTACCGCATGTATGAACACCCGCAGACCGAGTTCATCTCGCGCTTTGTCGGCAAGACCAATCTGCTGCCCGGCCGCGTGACGCGCTGCGGCGCGCAGGCTGAAGTGCAGACCGGCGCGTTGAGCCTGGTCGTGGACGGCGAAGGCCTGCGCCACGGCGATAGCGTGCAGCTGTCGCTGCGCCCGGAAAAGCTGGTGCCCGTGCCGTCTGGCCAGGGCAAGCTCGCCTGTGTCGTGAACACGCGCTACTTCCTGGGCAGCCAGTGGATGTACGACCTGGATTCGCCGGTGGGGGCGCTGACCATCCTCACGCCCAACGACGGCCGCCGCCCGCATGACGACGGCGAACAGATCGGGCTGGACTGGGCGGACGGCGTGCTACGCGTGCTGCGCGCGCCTGCTGCCGCGGCGGCGGACTGACATGGCGACGCTGACGCAACGCGGCGCCGCCGCCAACCCGCCCAAGCCGCGCAACGACGGGATGCTGGCCATCCTGGGATCCATTCCGCTGGCCCTCGTGTTTCTGACGCTGGTGCTCACGCCGCTGGCGTTGACCTTTGCCCTGTCGTTCCGGCCGTTCGACTACGCCACCGGCATCCAGCCCGGCCACACGTTCGAACACTATCTGGCCGTGGTGACGGACGGCTACTTCATCGAGATCTTCTGGCGCACCTTCTGGATCGCCGGCGTCACCACGCTGATCTGCGTGCTGATCGGCGCACCTGAGGCCTACATCCTGTCGCGCATGCGCAAGCCCTGGCGCTCGATCTTCCTGCTGGTGGTGCTGTCGCCGCTGCTGATCTCGCTGGTGGTGCGCGCGTTCGGCTGGAGCATGCTGCTGGGTCCAAGCGGGCCGCTAGGCAAGGCAGCCGCGGCACTGGGGCTGGGATCGCTGCTGTACACGCCCACCGCCGTCATCATCGGCCTCGTGCACGTCATGCTGCCCTTCATGGTGATTCCGGTCTGGACGTCGCTGCAGAAGCTGGATCCCACCGTCGAGCACGCCGCGCTGTCGCTGAACGCCTCGCGCTTTCAGACGCTGACGCGCATCGTGCTGCCGCAGGCCATGCCGGGCATCCTGTCCGGCAGCCTCATCGTGTTCGGCCTGTCGGCCAGCTCGTTTGCCATTCCCGCGCTGCTGGGCGGACGGCGGCTGAAGATGGTGGCCACTGTCGTGTACGACGAGTTCCTGACCGAGCTGAACTGGCCGCTGGGCGCGGCGATCGCCATCGTGCTGCTGATCGTGAACGTGATCGTCATGATGGCGTACAACCGCGTCGTCGAACGCTCTTACCGCCGCAGCCTGGGCTGACCCGCGCAAGGAATCGAACATGCAGAAGAACGGTCCTTTCGCGCTGGCGTTCAACTTTCTGGTGGTGGCGTTCGTGCTGGCGCCGCTGGTCATCGTGTGCCTGGTGGCGTTCACACCCGATTCGACGCTGACGGTGCCGACGACCAGCTTCTCGCTGCGCTGGTTCTACGCGGTCTTCGACCATCCCAACTTCATGCAGGCGTTCAAGAACAGCCTGTGGCTGGCGTTCCTGTCGGCCAGCATCGCCGTGTGCCTGGCGGTGCCGGCCGCCATCGCCATCACGCGCTACCGCTTTCCGGGGCGCGACGTGCTCAACGGCCTGTTCCTGTCGCCCTTGATGATTCCGCATCTGGTGCTGGGCGTGGCGCTCTTGCGCTTCTTTGCGCTGATGGGCATGGCCGGCAGCTTTCCGTGGCTGGTGGCCAGCCACGTCGTCGTCATCACGCCTTACGTGATGCGCCTGGTGATCGGCGCGCTGGTGGGTTTTGACCGGTCCATCGAACACGCGGCGCTGTCGCTGGGCGCCAGCCGTGCGACAGTGTTCTTCACGGTCACCTTGCCGCTCATCATTCCCGGCGTGTCCGGCGGCTGGCTGCTGGCGTTCATCAACAGCTTCGACGAACTGACGATGTCGGTGTTCATCACCGCGCCGTCGACCATCACGCTGCCGGTGCGCATGTACATGTACGCCACGGAATCCATCGACCCGATGATGGCCGCCGTGTCCGCGCTGGTGATCGCGCTGACCGCGGTGACGATGCTGCTGCTGGATCGCGTGTATGGCCTGGACCGCGTCCTGGTGGGCCAGAAATGAACTCGCTGCCGACAGCCGCAAAGGAGCCGCGCGCGCCATGGCAATCCTGAAACGCCTGGCCGAAACCGGCCGGCCCGCGTTGACCTTCACCTTCGACGGACAGACGTGCACCGCGCTCGCCGGCGACACCGTCCTGACCGCCGTGCTGACCCAGGCCGAGCGCCTGCGTACCTCGGAATTCGGCGGTGGTCCGCGCGCCGGCTTCTGCATGATGGGCGCGTGCCAGGACTGCTGGGTGCAGCTTGAAACCGGCGAGCGTGTGCGCGCCTGTTCCACGTACATCGAGCCCGGCATGCGGCTGCAGAGCGCCGCGCTGGCGCCGGCATCCACGCCGGGCACGTTGGCGGCCGCCTCTGCGCCAGGGACGCTGACGGCCGCCGCCTGGCCCGAGGACGACGCGTCATGAGCATCGTCATGCCCGTGATCGTTGGCGCCGGCCCCGCCGGTATCCGCGCGGCCCAGACGCTGGCCGCGCAGGGCCTGCGGCCCGTGATCCTGGACGAAGGGCTGCGCCCCGGCGGCCAGATCTACCGTCAGCCGCCGCCCGGCTTCTCGCGTCCCAAATCCGCGCTGTATGGTTTTGAACATCGCAAGGCTGACGCCGTACACCGCACCATGCAGGAATTGCAGGGCAACGTCGAATACCGCCCAGGGTGCCTGGTCTGGAACGCCGAGGGCAAGACGCTGGACGTGCTGCGCGACGGCGTCAGCACGGCGGTGCCCTACACGCATCTGATTCTTGCGACTGGGGCGACCGACCGCGTGCTGCCGTTTCCCGGCTGGCTGACGCCCGGTGTCTACACGCTGGGCGGATCGCAGGTCGCGTTGAAGCACCAGGGATGCGCCATCGGATCGCGCGTCGCATTTCTGGGCACCGGTCCCCTGCTTTATCTCGTGGCGTATCAATACGCGAAAGCAGGCGCACAGGTCGCCGCCGTGCTGGACACATCGCGATTTGCGGACCGCGTCGCCGCGCTACCCGGCATGTTGCGCGCCCCCGCGCTGCTGGCCAAAGGCCTCTATTACATGGCGTGGCTGCGCGCGCACGGCGTGCCGCTGCGCAGCGGCGTGCGCCCCGTCGCCGTGCAGGGCGGCGATCGCGTCACGGGCCTGTCGTACACCCAGAACGGGCAGACGCATGCACTGCACTGCGATGCCGTGGGCTTCGGCCTGTCGCTGCGCTCCGAAACCCAACTCGCCAGCCTGATCGGCTGCGACTTCGAATTCAACGAACGCGACCGCAACTGGATCCCGCGGCGCGACGCCGCTGGACGCAGTAGCGTGGCGGGTGTTTACGTTGCCGGCGACGGCGCAGGCATTGCCGGGGCCGATGCAGCGGAACTCGCGGGCGAACGCGCCGCGCTGGCGCTGCTTGAGGACACGGGACATCCGCACGACGCGCGCCGCGCGCGGATACTGGAATCGCAACTCGCGGCAAACAGCCGCGTGCGCGACGCGCTGGAACGCGCATTTCCGTTTCCCGAGGATTGGGCCGCCAGCATCGCCGACGACACTGTCGTCTGCCGTTGCGAGGAAGTCACCGCCGGCACCATCCGCCAGGCCGTGCGCGACAACGGCGTGCAAGAAATGAATCGCCTGAAGGCGCTGACCCGCGTCGGCATGGGACGCTGCCAGGGCCGCATGTGCGGCGTGGCCGGCGCCGAAGTCCTGGCCCATGCCGTCGGCTGCGCGCCGCAGGCGGTAGGACGGCTGCGCAACCAGCCGCCGGTCAAGCCTATTCCGGTCAGCGTCGTCTGCCTGGAACGGCCCGCGAAAAAGGCCGCCTGATGGAACGCATCGATACCGAAGTCGCGATCATCGGCGGTGGCATCGTCGGCGGCAGCGCCGCACTCTTCCTGCGCCGGCTAGGCGTGCCCGTCGTGCTGCTGGAAGCCGCGCTGTGCGGCGCCAAGGCCAGCGGCGTCAACTACGGCGGCGTGCGCCGGCAGGGACGCGGCATCGAACAACTGCCGCTCGCGCGGCGCGCGCACGAACTGTGGGGCCAATTGCCCGCGCTGATCGGCATCGACGGCGAATACGTGCGTTCCGGCCACCTCAAGCTGGCCACCTCCGACGCCGATCTGGCGCTGCTCGAAGCCTACCGCGACAACACGCGCGGCTTCGGCATGGACCTTGAAATCCTGGATCGCCGCGCGCTCGCCCAACGCTTCGGCTGGCTGGGCGAAAGCGTGGTCGGCGGCTCCTTTTGCCCGCAGGACGGCCACGCCAACCCTCGGCTCGTGTCCCCCGCCTTCGGACGTGCCGCCGCCGCGCTGGGCGCCGACGTGCGCGAAGGCGTGCGCGTCACCTCCGCCACGCACGACGGCACGCGCTTCATCGTGCGCGCCGGCGACACGCTTGAAGTGCGATCGCGCTACCTCTTGAACTGCGCCGGCGCCTGGGCCGGCCGCTTTGCCGAAGGCTTCGGCGAGCCGGTTCCCGAAACGTCCATCCACCCCTTGATGATGGTGACCGAGCCCCTGCCGCTGTTCATGAACGTCAGCCTCGGCATGCAGGGCGGCGGCATCTACGCACGGCAGGTCGCGCGCGGCAACTGCGTCATCGGCGGCGGACGCGGCGTTTCCGCCGACCCCGACTACGCACGCCCCGGCCGCGCCAACCTCGGCGCGCTCATGGCCAATGCCGTCAAGCTCCTGCCCGTGCTGCGCGGCGCCCAGGTCATCCGCTTCTGGACCGGCGTCGAAGGCAACATGCCCGACCACAATCCCGTGCTCAGCCCCAGCGCCACCGTGCCCGGCCTTTTTCACGCCTTCGGCCTGTCCGGCGCGGGCTTTCAGATTGGCCCCGCCATCGGCGAAGTCCTGGCCGACCTGGTCGTGCACGGCCGATCTTCCATCCCTATCGATGCCTTCCGCATTGAACGGTACGCGCCCGCCGCTCACGGCGCCGCGGCCCGGCCTGATCGTCTTCGTGAGCAAACGCTGGAGTCACCATGATGCACAAGAAACAGGGCGCGCAGCGCCTGACCAAGGGGAAACGGTTGCTGGGCGCGGCGATGCTGGCATTGCTGTCCGCCGGCGCCATCGCGCAGCAGAAAACGTTGTACGTCGGCATGAACGGCGGCGACATGGAACGCGCCTTCACCCAGCACGTCTTCCCCGATTTTGAAAAGGCCAACAACGTCAAGATCGTCGTCGTGCCCGGCACCTCGACCGACGTCCTCGCCAAGGCCCAGGCCTACAAAGACAAGCCCCAGATGCACGTCATGTTCCTGGACGACGGCATCATGGCCCGCGCCATTTCCATGGGCCTGTGCGAACAGCTCAACGACGACCCCGTCCTCAAAGAGCTGTATCCCACCGCCCTGATGAAAGACCGCATGGCCGCCGGCATCGACATCGGCATGACCGGCCTCGGCTACAACACCCGCCTCTTCCAGAAAAACGGCTGGACCCCGCCCACCTCGTGGCTGGATTTGGCCGACCCCAAGTACAAAGGCAAGGTCGTCTTCCAATCCGCGTCCGGCAGCACCTTCGGCCTGCACGGCTTCCTGATGTTCAACCGCATCGAAGGCGGCAACGACCAGAACTACGAGCCCGGCTTCAAGAAGTGGCCCTCCACCATCGGCCCCAACGTCCTCGAGTACATCCCCAACTCCGCCAAGCTCGCCGAGATGATCCAGTCCGACGAGGCCGCCATCTTCCCGCTGACGCCCACCGCCATCGCCCGCTTGAAGAAGCGCGACATCCCAGTGGAATACGCCCAGCCCAAGGAAGGCTCCGTCATCCTCATGGTCGGCGAATGCGTCATCGCCAAGAACAGCGAACCCGAACTCGCACAGAAGCTCGCGCTCTACCTCTTGTCCGCCAAGGCCCAGGCCAAGGCCCTGGAAATGGGCGGCCACTTCCCGTCCAACAAGAACGTCCAGGCCCCCGCCGACAACGCCGAGTCCCTCAAACGCTTCCAAGGCTACATGGCCAACGCTAAGATCCTGGACTGGGACCAGATCAACGCGGCCCGGCCCGCCTTCAACGCCCGCTGGAACCGCACGGTCGAACGTTGACGACACCGCGCGGCGCTCCTGTCGGCAACCCGCAGGCGCGCCGCGCCGGGCATTTGCCGCCGGACTATGCGCTTGAAACACGCGCCTGGCACACACGCCCGCAACACCAGCAAGGACACGCATGCGCCTCATCATCAACTCCGGCGGCCCTCAGGCGATCGACGCATGGCGCACGCAGTTCCGCACCTTCGCGCCGGACCTGGACGTCGTCGGCTGGCATGAAGACCCCGACCCCGCCACCATCGACTACGCCCTCGTCTGGGCCCCCGACGCCGGCCGCCTAGCCACCTTCCCCAACCTCAAACTCATCATCAGCGCCGGCGCCGGCGTCGACCACATCCTCGCCGACCCCGCCCTGCCGCGCCACCTGCCCATCGCCCGCATGGTCACCGCCCGCACGCAGACCGAGATGGCAGAATACGTGCTCACCAGCGCCCTGATGATCACGCGCAACGTCAAACGCATCACCGACAACCAGTCGCGGCGGCACTGGGAAATCTTTGACTCCTTACGGGTCGCCGCTGACGTACGCGTCGGCATCATGGGCCTGGGTCACCTCGGCGTCGCCGCCGCGCAACTCCTGTCCCGCGCGGGCTTCCCCGTCAGCGGCTGGTCCCGCGGCGCGACCACACTGCCCGGCCTGCCCTCCTACGCAGGGCAGGAACAGTTCACCCAATTCCTGGCAAACACCGACCTCCTGGTCTGCCTGCTTCCCGCAACCGACGCCACTCGCGGCATCCTCAACCGCGACACGCTGTCGCAACTACCCAAAGGCGCCAGCCTCATCAACGCGGGGCGCGGCACTCACATGGTCACGCAGGACATCCTGGATGCGTTGAACAGCGGCCATCTGGACCAGGCGATCCTTGACGTCTTCGAACAGGAACCCCTGCCAGAAGACTCGCCGCTGTGGACGCACCCAAGAATCACGATCACGCCCCACTGCGCAGCGATCCCCGACCGCAAGGAGCGGGCACGACACACCGCGCTGCTGATCGCCGCGAATGAACGCGGTGAAGCTCTGCCAAACATCTTCGATCCAAAGCGCGGCTATTGATAGCGGCAAATCACACAGCGAAGCGCGCAGCGCCAAACGCGCGCCTCAAGACACCGCGTAAGCTCCACCAGGCCGCCCGCGCGGCCGCCGTGGAGCGGGCTCCGCAAGTTCTTCCATCCCAAGCTCCGACCGAGCACAAAAACGCCAAGCACTCCGCCCGCCCGAGCGATGCAGATACCTGAACTAACGGAGCACGGTGCGGCGGCGGCCTTGGGGCGCGGGGCGTGTAGATGCGCCCGAGGGAATCTGAAGGGAGCCGAAGGCGGACGAAGATGACGACGGGGCAGTCCGGAGCGAAGGCTCCGGACCGCAATCGTAGCCCCGCGCCCCAAGGCCGCCGCCGCACCGTGCGCCTAAAGAACCCAACCCCAGCCCCACCAAAAAAACCGCAAAATCTGCAAACATCCAAAAGCTAAATTGCCCCTACCAAGGAGCAAGCATTGAAGCCCACAACGCGATCCCTCTACGCCCAACGCCTGGACCCCGTCCTACGCTGGCTAGCCGCCAACCCAGACGCCACGCCAGATCTGCACCAGCTCGCAGACCTGGCCTGCCTGTCTCCCTATCACTTCCACCGCGTCTACCGCGCCATGCTCGGAGAAACCGTCAACGCCACCGTGCAGCGCATCCGCATGCAACGCGCAGCCGCCGACCTCTCCAGCACCGATACGCCATTGAAAGACATCGCCCAACGCGCCGGCTATGAATCCGAAGCCGCCTTCAACCGCGCCTTCGGCGCTCTCTTCGGCATCCCGCCGGGCCGGTATCGCGCCGCCCGCTCCCAACCCATCACCCCTCAGGAGCTAGCCATGTACCCCATCGCCATCGAAGACTTCCCCGGCGTCACCCTAGCCGTCCTGCCCCATCGCGGCAATGAACAGGAAATCGGCCCCGTCTTCTCCCGCGCCTTCATGCTCGCCGTCAGCCGGGGCATCGCAACCCCCGACGCCATAGGATTCGGCGTCTACTTCGACGACCCCGAACAGGTGCCGGAGAGCCAGTTGCGATCGCTGGCCGGGATGGCCGTCGCGCCCGATGCCGATATCGGGCATGAGCTTGAGCGATTTGAAATCCCCGCCGGCCGCTGTGCCGTCCTCAAGTACACCGGCCCCTACAACGAAATGCGCAAGCCGTACGACTGGCTCTTCTCCGAATGGCTGCCCGCCAGCGGCATGTCGCCCGCCGACTTTCCCATGTTCGAGCAATACCTGAACGACCCCGTCAACACGCCCCCCGCCGAATTGCAGACACTGATCTGCCTGCCGCTCAGATAGCGCACGCCGCTTACCCGAGCACGCCGGCCAGATACTGCCGCAGCCAGGCGTGCGCCGGATCATCCTGATAGCGCTCGTGCCAGTAAAGCGACACCGCAATCGGCGGCAACGTCAACGGCACCTTCTGCGACACGATCCGCGCACTCCCCGCCATCGCCTTCGCAATGCTCACCGGCATCGTCGCAATCAGATCCGACCCCTCCACGATGAACGGACACACCAGATAACTCGACAGCGTCGCCACGATCTTGCGGCTCCGGTTCTGTCCCATCAGGATGCGATCGATCGCCGTGCTGAAGTAGCGCGTATGCGCCGCAAGATCCAGATGTCCATAGCTCAGGTAGGCGTCCAGATTCCAGCGCTTGCGCAAACACGGATGCCCTTCGCGCACGATGCACACCGCCGGCTCCTGGTACAGAAAGCGCGTGCGCAGATCCGGCGCCGGATCCGGGAAGTAACCCGCGATCAGCTCCACGTGATTCGTATCCAGCATGCTCAGCCCATGCTGCGGCCGCGCCGGCACGATCTGCAACTGGAAATGCGGCGCGTCCACCGCCAACCGCGGGATCAGCTTGGGCAGCAACGTGTACTGCACATAGTCGGTGGCATACAGCGACAGCGTGCGCGACGAATGCGCCGGATCGAACGCCTCGCGCGTACGCGTCGCGCGATGCCAGCCCTCCAGCAGCGGCTTGAAATTCTGGTGCAGCTCCAGCGCCCGCAACGTCGGCTGCCACGCCCCGCCCTCGCGCACCAGCAGCGGATCGCCGAACAACTGGCGCAGCCGGTTCATCGCCGCGCTCATGGCCGGCTGGCTGATGTTCATCGCCTCGGCCGCGCGCGACACATTGCGGCATGCCATCAACGCATCGAAATGCAGAAGCAGATTCAGGTCCGGGTTCTTCATCACCGCGCGTCCATAAATGGCATCTATACAAATATAAACCTGTAGGACTGCTGTCATTTCCGCGTGAGGCCTAGCATGACCTCGTTGTTGCAGCGAACCAAGGTTGGACACGCATGATCCGGCCATCACGAAGTTCTATCAACAAGGGGAAACCAAGCCATGAAAACAGGGCTACTACGCAGTTGCTGTCGCATTGCCGCGGGCATCACGCTCTTTGCGGCCGCCGGGGGCGCCAGCGCCGCCTGGCCGGACAAGGTCATCCGCATCGTCGTGCCCTTCGCGGCCGGCGGCTCCACCGACCTGGTGGCGCGCAAGATCGCGGAAAGCCTCGGTCAGCGCCTGAATGCCAACGTCATCGTTGAAAACCGCCCCGGTGCAGGGGGCACCGTCGGCACCGAATTCGTCGCGCGCCAGCCCGCCGACGGCTACACCATCCTGATGGGATCGGTCAGCACGCACGGCAGTGCGCCCTGCATCTACTCCAAGCTGCCGTACGACGCCGTCAAGGACTTCACGCCGCTGACGGTGGTCGCCACCATTCCCAACGTCTTGTCCGTGAACCAGTCGGTCCCCGCGAACACCCTTCAGGAGTTCGTAACCCTGCTGAAGAATGAGCCCGAGAAGTACTCCTTCGCCTCCAACGGCCAAGGCACCTCCAACCACCTGGCCGCCGAACTGTTCAAGTCCACCGCCGGCGTGTCGATGGTGCACGTGCCCTACCGCGGCTCCGGCCCCGCGCTCATCGATCTGGTCGGCGGACAGGTCAACATGATGATGGACGTGGTCATGACCTCGTACCCCTACATCAAGGACGGCAAGATCAAGGCGCTGGCCGTCACGTCGCCGCAGCGCTCGTCCATGTTGCCCGACGTGCCCACGGTGGCCGAAGCCGGTTACCCCGGCTACGAGGCCATGGTGTGGTTCGGCATGCTGGCGCCCGCCAACATGCCCGAACCGCTGCGCACCAAGCTCACCGACGGCCTCGTGCAGACCCTGCACGCGCCCGCCATGAAGACCTACCTGGAGCAACAAGGCGCGCAAGTATCGGACGTCGCGGGACCCGCGTTCGGCGCAATGATCAAGGACGAAATCAACAAGTGGTGCCAGGTCGTGAAAAAGGCCGGCATTCGGCTGGACTGATCTTCATTTTTTGGAACGAACGATATGTATCGCATAGGGATAGACGTCGGAGGCACGTTTACCGATTTCACGATGATCGACGAGGACGCCGGCGTGGTGCACTTTCACAAAGTGCCTTCCACGCCGCACGATCCCTCCGAGGCCATCGCCACGGGCATCGGCCAGATGCTCGCGGATCACGGGGTCGCGCCATCACAGGTCTCGCACGTCGGCCACGGCACCACGGTGGCCACCAACCTCATCATCGAACGCAAGGGCGCGCGCGTCGGGCTCATCACCACGCGCGGCTTTCGCGATGTGTTGGAGATCGGCCGCCAGACGCGTCCGCACCTGTACGACTACAGCGTCGGCAAGCCGCCCGTGGCGGTGCCGCGCGAGTTCCGCGCCGAAGTCGACGAGCGGGTGAACGCAGCGGGCGATGTGCTGACGGCGCTGGACGAAGCGCAGGTGCGCGATGCCGCGCGCCGTTTTTCCAAGGCCGGCATCGAGGCCGTCACGATCTGCTTCCTGCACGCCTACCGCAACCCCGCGCATGAGCGCCGCGCGGCGCAGATTGTCGCGGAGGAGATGCCCGATGCCTACATCAGCCAGTCGTCCGACGTGCTGCCCGAGTTCCGCGAATACGAGCGCCTGTCCACCACCGTGCTCAACGCCGCGGTCGGGCCCAAGATGGCGCGCTATCTGGAACGCTTCCTGAACCGCGTGCGGGAGCTGGACATCGGTCATCAGCCGCACACCATCCACTCCAACGGCGGCCTGATGTCGATCGCCACCGTGCGCCAATATCCGGTACGCACCTGCCTGTCGGGTCCGGCGGCGGGCGTCGTCGGCGCAGCCGCCGTGGGACGCGCCATCGGCAGCCTGAACCTGGTGACGTTCGACGTGGGCGGCACCAGCACGGACGTCTCGCTGGTATGCGAGGGCCGTCCGCTCTTCACGTCGCACCGCCACGTCGCCGGGTATCCGGTCAAGACACCCATGGTCGACATCCACGTCATCGGCGCGGGCGGCGGCAGCATCGCCTGGCTGGACGACGCTGGCGCGCTGAAGGTCGGGCCGCATAGCGCGGGCGCGGTGCCCGGTCCCGTGGGCTACGGCCGCGGCGGCCAGGAGCCGACCATCACGGACGCCGAAATCGCGCTGCAACGGCTCAATCCCGCCGCGCTTCTGAACGGCCGCATGCCGGTGTACGCAGATGCCGCGCGCGAGGTCATCCGCAGCCGCGTCGCCGAACCGCTGGGGCTGGACATGGAGGCGGCCGCCGAGGGCATCCTGCGCATTGCGGCGGCCAACATGAGCCGTGCGATCCGTGCGGTGTCCACCGAACGCGGCTACGATCTCTCGCGCTTCGCGTTGTATGCGTACGGCGGCGCCGGCCCGCTGCATGCGGTGGAAGTGGCCGAGGAATGCGGCATCCCCGTCGTCATCGTGCCGCAGGAGCCGGGCACGATGTGCGCCCGCGGCATCCTGCTCACGGATATCTCTTTCGACTTCGTGCAAAGCGAGATCTCGCTGGCCGATGCGGACAGCTGGCCCGCGATCTCCACGATCTTCGACGGTCTGCGCACGCAGGCCCAGGACTGGCTGGCATCCGAACGCGTCGATCCGTCGCTGCGCGTGTGCCACAGCGCCATCGACGCGCGCTACGAGGGCCAGAACTTTGAAGTGCAGGTCAGCCTGGACGACACCCGTGAGGGCGGCTACGCGGAATTCGCGCGCCGCTTCGCCGAGGCGCATGAGCGGGAATACGGCTACACCGTCGACGACCGCAAGGTGCAGATCATCAACTGCCGTATGCAGGCCGTGGGACAGGTGGTGAAGGCGCCCCTTTCGCCAAGACACGTGGGCGGCACGTTGGAGGACGCGGCGCGGGGCCAGCGCAAGGCTTACTTCGGCCCGGCGCATGGCTGGCGTGAAACGCCCGTCTATGACCGTGACCGCGTGCCGACCGGCGCGCGCTTCACGGGACCCGCGCTGCTCGAGGAAATGAGCTCGACCACGGTGGTGGGCGTGGGCCACGAGGCCAGCGTTGACGAGTACGGCAACCTGATCATCCGCCTGCAAGGAGACTCGCATGACCAAGCCTGATTCTGTTCAATCCCGCGCCGCGGACGCCACGCCCACGCTGGCGGATCCCATCGGCATGGAGGTCTTCTGCAACCGCCTGCTGTCCATCACCGAGGACATGAACAACACGTTGGTGCGCGCGTCGTTCTCGACCAACATCAAAGAGCGTAAGGATTGCTCGGTGGCGCTGTTCGACGCTGCCGGACGGCTGGTCGCGCAGGGCACGCAGATTCCGCTGCACCTGGGCTCGCTGGACGGCGCCATGCGCGCCATTCTGCGCACGTTCCCGGCTGACCAGATCCGCGACGGCGATGTGTATATCTGCAATGACCCGTATCTGGCGGACGGCAGCCACCTGCCCGACATCAACATCATCACGCCGGTGTTCTGGGACGGCGTGCTGCGCTTCTTCGCGGCCAACATTGCGCACCATTCCGACGTGGGCGGTGCGGTGCCCGGTTCGATCGCCGGGGGCCTGAAATCGATCTTCGAGGAAGGCATCCGCATCCCCGCCTGCCGCATCGCCCGCGCGGGCGAGACCGACGAAGACCTGCTGCGCCTCATCTGCGCCAACACTCGCGACCCGGAAGAGCGCGTGCTCGACCTGCGCGTGCAGATGGCCACCAACCGCCGAGGCGCGGCCGCCGTGCAGGGCCTGATCCGCCAGATGGGACTGGAGGCGGTGCTGCGGTCGGTGGACGATGTGATCGCCTACACGCGCAAACGCCTCTTGAACCGCACCGCGGAATTGCGCGCCGGCAGCTATACGTTCCGCAGCGATCTGGACGACGACGGCATGGGCGGTGACCCGGTACCCATCCAGGTGACGCTGACCGTCAGCGCGGACAACCTGCACTTCGACTTCGAAGGGTCGGGCAAGCAGGCGCGTGGCGCCATGAACCTGCCCTTCAACGCGTTGCGTGCCTGCGTGTACTACGCGGTCAAAGCGCTGCTGGATCCGGACCTGGCGCCCAATGCAGGGTTGTTCGACCCCATCACGTTGTCGGCGCCGGTGGGCACCATCACCAATCCCGAACACCCGGCCGCAGTGGGTGCGCGGTCCATCACCGCACAGAAGGTGGCCGGCGCCATCTTCGGCGCGTTCCGCGGCCTGCTGCCGCCCGAAAAGACCATGGCGTCCAGTAACGACTGCTGCCCCGCCATCGTGTTCTCGGGCCGCTGGCGCGAACGCGCGGGCCATTTCGTGTATCTGGAAACGCTGGGCGGCGGCGCGGGCGCGCGCTTCGATGCGGACGGCATGGACGCGGTGCACGTGCACATGACCAACACGTCGAATCTACCCGTGGAAGCGCTGGAGAACGAGTATCCGCTGCTGATGGACGAGTACGCGATGATCCAGGACTCGGGCGGTGCGGGCCGCACGCGCGGCGGCATGGCCATCGCCAAGCAGATCCGCGCCGTGGGACCGGGCATCGTGTTCTCGGCCCGGTCGGACAGCCACACCGTGGGCGTGGCGGCGGGCGTGGACGGCGGACGTGACGGACGACGCGCGCGGCTGATCCGCAATTTCGGCACGCCGCAACAAGAGGAGCTGTTCTCCAAGACCGCGAACATTGCGCTCGAAGCCGGTGAGAGCGTGCGCATCGAAACGCCTGGCGGCGGTGGCTATGGCGCGCCTTCGGCGCGGCCGCGGGCGCGCGTGGCGCAGGATCTGGCGGACGGCAAGATCAGCGCCGACGCGGCGCGCGCGGACTATGGCTTGTCCGCGTGAGCCGCGCTGCGCATCAACTGACGTTGAGCGTCATCGAGTACTTCATCTTGTCGTGCGGAAACGTGGTGATGGTGGCAAGCAGCAGCACGCCGCCATCGCCGTAGTAGCGGCGCGTGATGACGAAGCCCGGCGTGCCCGTGTCGACCTGGAGCTGCTTTGCGATCGCCGCGCCGATGGGCGTGGCGGAGAACTCCTGGTTGACCTCGGTGATGCGATCGCCAAAGTGGTCCTCGATCAGGCGCAACAGCGAGATCCGCGACTTCACGTCCACCCGCACGTCGGAATGCGCCGGGTCCGCGTAAATGAGCGTGCAGGCGGCGGCGACGTCGGGATCGTCCAGTGTCTTGATGGAGTTGATGTGCAGCCACTGCTGGCCGGCCTCGCAGCCCAGCGTTTCAGCCAGCCGCTTGGTGAGCTTGACGGTGCGCACGTCCTGCACCAGCAGCGCCGCGTTGCGGGCGTATTGCAGCAGGTCGGGGAACTGCGAGATGCGCTGCGTGAAGCGCGTGGTGGCGCGCGCCGTTTCCACGCGCGTGCCCACGCCCGGACGGCGCGACACCACGCCGGCAACGGTCAGCATGCGGATGGCTTCGCGGATCGTGTGACGGCTGGCGCCGAACTGTTCGCACAGCTCGTGTTCGGTCGGCAGCAGCGTCATCACGGGGTAGCGCCCCGAGCTGATGTCCTGCGACAGCGATTGATAAATGCTCTTGTAGCGCGGTCCGCCCGCCACGTCGGCCGGGAGCGCCGCGCCAGGCCGGCCGCGCGCTTCCCGCTCCCCGCCGGAACTGGCAGCGCGCTCGGAAGATCGGGTCATGAGGGGAGCCTCCTTCATTGGTTTTATAGGGTTTGTCCGGACAATAACCGATTGACAAGGCACTCTGCCGAGATCCATTATTTGTCCGGACATTCATGTACGGACAAATTGTACGGCGGACATGAAGTCGCCGGGCAACAAATCAGTCGGTTCTTGCAGTTCTCTTCCAATATTCGGGGGTTCTCATGAGCAAGGTACTTGCAGTGCTCGCGGCCGCGGCGGTAGCAGCCGGGCTGGGCGCAAACGCACAGGCGCAGCAGAAACTGGTGGTCGCCGGCTACGGCGGCTCGTTCGAAGACATCATGCGCAAGGACATCTTTCCGCCCTTCGCCAAACAGCACGGTGTCGAGCTGGATTACGTTGCCGGCAACTCCACCAACACCGTCGCGCGCCTGCAGGCGCAAAAGAGCAACCAGCAAATCGACGTCGCCATCATCGACGACGGCCCCATGTACCAGGCCATTGCGCTGGGCTTCTGCGAACCCATCAAGAACCTGCCCGCCGAAGACATCTACACCACGGCGCGCTACAAGGACGACAAGGCGGTTGCCATCGGCATCGTGGCCACCGGCATCATGTACAACAAGAAGGTCTTCGACGAGAAGAAATGGGCGCCGCCCACGTCGTGGAAGGACCTGAAGGATCCCAAGTACAAGAAGCAGCTCGTCATCCCGCCGCTCAACAACACCTACGGCCTGCACACGCTGGTGGAATATGCCCGCGAAGGCGGCGGCGGCGAAAAGAAGATCGACCCTGGTTTCACCACGTTTAAGAACGAAGTCGGTCCCAACGTGCTGGTCTATGAGCCCTCGCCCGGCAAGATGACCGAACTCTTCTCCAGCGGCCAGGCCACCATCGCGGTGTGGGGCAGCGGCCGCGTCAAGGCGTTTGCCGACACCGGCTTCCCCGTCGGCTTCGTCTACCCGCAGGAAGGCGCTTACGCACTGCTCTCGTCCGTGTGTCCGATCGCCAAGTCCAACGCCAATCCGAAGGCGCAGGCGTTCGTGGAGTACCTGGTGTCGCCTGAGGTTCAGGAGAAGCTCGCCTCGGCTTACGGCTACGGTCCGGTCAACAAGAAAGCCAAGGTGGCTGACGATCCCCGCGTGCCGCTGCCCATCGGCAAGCGCGCCGCCGATCTCATCGTGATCGACTGGGACACCGTCAACCAGAACCGGGACGACTGGAACAAGCGCTGGACGCGGGAAATCGAGCGCTGACTGCGTGTGCTTAAGGGCGGCGCTGGCGCCGCCCACCGGGAGCTTTCATGACCTATCTCGTGCTGGACCGCCTGAGCAAGCGCTACGGCGACACCACTGCCGTTGAAAACCTGAGCCTGTCCGTGAA
This sequence comes from Achromobacter sp. UBA4530, assembly GCF_002388205.1. NCBI lineage: Bacteria > Pseudomonadati > Pseudomonadota > Betaproteobacteria > Burkholderiales > Alcaligenaceae > Achromobacter > Achromobacter sp. UBA4530. Next base: position 55,802 of record NZ_DGMA01000013.1, read on the forward strand.
GCAAGGCGAGTTCATCTCGTTGCTGGGGCCTTCCGGCTGCGGTAAGACCACCACGCTGCAGATGATCGCGGGCTTTGTCGAGCCGTCGGGCGGCAGCATCGTGCTGAACGGCAAGGACGTCAGCAAGGTCCCGGCCAACAAGCGCGGGCTGGGCATGGTGTTCCAGAACTACGCGCTCTTTCCGCACATGACCGCCGCCGAGAACGTCTCGTTCGGCCTGGAGATGCAGCGCGTCAAGAAGGACGAGCGGCTGGCTCGCGTGGCGGATGCGCTCAAGCTCGTGGGCCTGGCGCATCTGGCCGACCGGCATCCGGCGCAGATGTCGGGCGGCCAGCAGCAGCGCGTCGCGCTGGCGCGCGCGCTGGTCATCCGTCCCAGCGTGCTGCTGCTGGACGAACCGCTCTCCAACCTGGACGCCAAGCTGCGCGAAGAAATGCAGCTTGAACTGCGCAGCATCCAGCGCACCGTCGGCACCACCACCATCCTCGTTACGCACGACCAGTCCGAGGCGCTGGCGCTGTCGGACCGCATCGTCGTGATGAACCAGGGACGCGTCGAACAGGTGGCCGAACCGTTCGCCGCGTACGAAGGCCCCGCCAGCCATTTCGTCGGCGGCTTTCTCGGCAAGGCCAACGTCTTCACCCCGCAGGCCGAGCAGTACGAAGGCGAGATGCGCGCCCGCATCGGCGAGGCCCACATCGGCCTGGAAGGTGCGCCCGTGCCGCAAGGCGCCGTGATCGTGCGCCCCGAAAAGATCCTGTTTTCCGAACCCGCGGCCTGTGCGTTGCCCGGCCGCATGAAGACGCGCGTGTTCCAGGGAAATCACTGGCTGTGCCAGGTGGAAACGTCGGTCGGCGAAGTCATGGTGATCCGTCAGAACGACGGGGTGCCGGTGCCGGCCGAAGGCGAGCCCGTGCACCTGCGCTGGCGTGCTCAGGACATGTGCACCGTCGATCCGGCCGCTGCGCCGCAAGGTAAAGCGTCATGAGCACGCGCACCAATCCGTGGGTGCTCAGCGCGCCGGCGCTGGTGGTGTACGCCACGTTCCTCGTGGTGCCGATGGCGCTGGTGTTCCTGATCAGCTTCTTCGACTTCCAGTTCTATGGCGGCATGCAGGCCACCTTTACGTGGAAGAACTACATCGAGATCTTCTCGGACGGCTACTACTACGAGATTTACGCACGCACGTTCGGCGTTGCCGCGGCCGTGACGGTCGCGTGCCTGGTGCTGGGCACGGCTGAAGCCTACGTGCTCTCGCGCATGGCCAATCCGTGGAAGGGCCTGTTCCTGATGGTGGTGTTGGGGCCGTTGCTGATCTCGGTGGTGGTCCGCACGCTGGGCTGGGCTCTGCTGTTCGGCTCGACGGGTCTGATCAACAAGGCGCTGATGGGCATCGGGCTGATCTCAACGCCCATCGACCTCATGTACAGCAACCTGGGCGTGGGCATTGCCCTGACGCACGTGCTGGTGCCGTTTATGGTGATCGCGGTGTGGGCCTCCCTGCAGCGGATCAATCCGGCCACCGAGGCCGCCGCGCTGTCGCTGGGCGCCAGCCAGTTCACCGTGATCCGGCGCGTGATCGTGCCGCAGGTGATGCCCGGCATTCTGTCCGGCGCGATCATGGTGTTTGCGATGGCGGCCAGCTCCTTTGCCACGCCCGCCATCATCGGTGGACGCCGCTTAAAGAACGTGGCCACTGCCGCGTACGACGAATTCCTGAACACGCTGAATTGGCCGCTGGGCGCGGCGCTGGCCGTGGTGCTGCTGGTGGCGACGGTGGTGGTGCTGCTGTCCGCCAACCGCATCATCGAGCGTCGCTACGGCGCGGTGTTCAACCAGGCCGGAGGCTGACATGCAATTTCGCAACGGCCCCATTGGCCTCGTCTTCCACACGCTGTTCATCCTTTTCATCCTGGCGCCCATCGTCATGGTGTGCGCGGTGGCGTTCACGTCCGAAGGCTTCATCTCGCTGCCGTCCGGCGGGCTGTCGCTGCGCTGGTTCCGCGCCATCCTGGACAACCCGCGCTTTGTCGATGCGTTCTGGTTCAGCCTGGGCCTGGGCACGCTGTCGGCCACGCTTGCCATTGCACTGGCCGTGCCCAGCGCGCTGGCCATCGCGCGCAACCGCTTCCCCGGTCGCGAGGCGCTGGTGGCGTTCTTCCTGTCGCCGCTGATGATTCCGCACGTCGTGCTGGGCCTGGCGTTCCTGAAGTTCTTCACCACCGTGGACCTGGCCGGCACGTATTTCGGCCTGGTGGTGGCGCACGTGATCCTGGTCATGCCGTACGCGCTGCGGCTGGTGCTGGCGTCGGCGGCGGGCATCGACCCGGCGCTGGAGCGGGCGGCGCAATCGCTGGGCGCGTCCAACTGGACGGCCTTCCGGCGCGTGGTGCTGCCGCTGCTGTTGCCGGGCGTGGTGAGCGGCTGGGTGATCGCGTTCATCACCAGCTTCGATGAGCTGACGATGTCGATCTTCATCGCCTCGCCGTCCACCACCACGCTGCCGGTCCGGATCTTCCTGCATATCGAAGACACCATCGACCCGCTGGTGACAGCCGTGTCGGCGGTGCTGATCTACGTAACCATCATTGCCATATTCATCCTGGACCGCGCCGTCGGTCTGGAGAAGCTGTTTGTAGGAAAGGGACGCTGATGACGGACGAGAAAGAACTGGCGCCGCGCGCGCCCGTGCACCGCGGCATCTACGATGCGGTGGTGATCGGGGGCGGGTTGGTCGGGTCGGCCGTGGCCTACGGGCTGCGGCGCGAGCTGGACCACGTGGCCGTGCTGGACGAGGGTGACGTGGCCTACCGGGCCTCGCGCGGGAACTTCGGGCTGGTGTGGGTGCAGAGCAAGGGGATGGGGCTGCCGCGCTACGGCGTGTGGACCATGACCTCGGCCAAGGGTTGGCCGCAACTTGCTGCCCTGCTGCAGGAAGAGACCGGGGTCGACGTGCATCTGGAGCAGCGCGGCGGCCTGCATGCGCTCTTGAGCGACGAAGAGGTCGAGGCGCGCACGCGCTTCATGACCACGCTGCTCGCGCAGCCGGGCATGGCGCAGTACGACTGGAAGATGCTGGACCGCGCCGAAGTCGCGGATCTGGTGCCGGGCATCGGCCCGGAAGTGCGCGGCGCGACGTGGACGCCGGTGGACGGCATTGCGAATCCGCTGAAGCTCCTGCGCGCGTTGCACATGAGTTTTGCACAGCGGGTTGTGGATTACCTGCCGCAGCGTCCGGCGCAGAGCATCCGGCTGCGTGACGGCGTGTTTGATATCGCCACGCCCAGCGGCACGGTGCGCGCGCACAAGGTGGTGCTGGCCTCGGGGCTGTCCAACAAGCAGCTGGGCGAACAGGTGGGACTGGACGTGCCGGTGCGCCCGCAGCGCGGCCAGATCGTCGTGCTGGAGCGCACGCGCCGCATGCTGGAAACCCCCTTGTCCACGCTGCGCCAGACGGACGAAGGCACCTGGCTGATCGGCGACTCGCAGGAAGAGGCCGGCTATGTGGATAACCTGGTGGGCCTGCCGATCCTCGGCACGCTGGCCGACCGCGCGGTCCGCACGCTGCCCGCGCTGCGCGACGTGCGCGTGGTGCGCAGCTGGGCGGCGCTGCGCGTCATGTCCAAGGACGGCTTTCCGATCTATCAGCAATCCGAAACGTGTCCGGGGGCGTTCGTCGCCACCTGTCACAGCGGCGTGACGCTTGCCGCCGCGCATGCGCTCAATCTGGCGCCCATGATCGCCGCCGGCAGCCTGGCCGACGACATGGCGCCCTTCTCGACCCGGAGGTTTCATGTTCAAGCGGCTTGACGAGGCGCAGCGGCAGGCGCAGGGCGCGCCGGTGCGGGTAACGGTCAATGGGGCCGAGATGCTTTGCCGTCAGGGCGACAGCGTCGCTGCCGCCTTGTTTGCGGGCGGCGTGCAGGCCTGTCGCGATACGGCGGTCAACGAGGTGCCGCGCGGGCCGTACTGCATGATGGGCGTCTGCTACGACTGCCTGGTCACCATCGATGGGCAAGCGAACCAGCAGGGCTGCATGACGCCAGTGCGGGAAGGGATGAAGATCGAGCGCCAGTTGGGTGCGCGCAAGGTGCAGGCATGATCGACACGACGCAATGCGATTTGCTGGTGGTGGGCGCAGGCCCGGCGGGTCTGGCGGCGGCGACGCTGGCCGCCAACCTGGGCGTGGACACCGTGCTGCTGGATGAGCAGCCCGCGCCGGGCGGCCAGATCTACCGCGCCATCACCACCACGCCGGTCACCGACCGCGGCATCCTGGGCGAAGACTACTGGCACGGCGCCACGCTGGTGCCGCCGTTTCAGCAGTCGGGCGCGCGCTACGTGCCGGGCGCGACGGTGTGGGCCGTGGCGCAGCGCACGGCGCCCGAATCAGCGGAAGGCTTCGAGGTGGCGTATTCGGTCGCGGGCGAGGCGCGCATCGTGCACGCGCGCCGCCTGCTGCTGGCCACCGGCGCGCAGGAGCGGCCGTTTCCGATTCCGGGCTGGACGCTGCCTGGCGTCATCACGGCGGGCGCGGCGCAGATCCTCTTGAAGTCATCCGGCGTTGTGCCGTCCGATCGCACGGTGCTGGCCGGTTGCGGACCGCTGCTGTACCTGGTGGCCTGGCAATACCTGAATGCGGGCGTGAAGGTGGACGCGCTGCTGGAAACCACGCCGCCCGGCCGCATGGGCCAGGCGCTGCCCAAGGTCTGGGGATTTCTGCGCTCGCCGTACCTGGGCAAGGGGCTGAAGCTGCTGCGCGCAGTCAAGGCCGCCGTGCCCATCGTCAAGGGCGTGACGGCGCTGGAAGCGCTGGGCGACGGCAAGCTGCAAAGCGTGCGCTATACCGCAGGCGGCGTCACCAAGACGCTGCCCGCCGATCAGCTGATGCTGCATCAGGGCGTGGTGCCCAACGTGAACCTGTCGCGCGCCGTGGGCGTGCCGCATCGCTGGAACGACGCGCTGGACTGTTGGGAGCCGGAGGTTGACGGGTGGGGCACGACGGCGGTGGACGGCATCGGCATGGCTGGCGACGGCGCGGGTATCGCGGGCGCGGTGGCGGCCGAGCACCGTGGCCGGCTGGCCGCGTTGCAGGCCGCGCATCTGCTGGGCCGCATCGACGCGCGCAAGCGCGACAGCGAGGCCGCCGCGCCGCGCGAGGCGCTGGCACGGGCCGTGCGGGGCCGCGAGTTCTTCGACACGCTCTACAAGGCGCCCGAGGCGTTCCGCCGGCCCACCGGCGACACCATCGTGTGCCGCTGCGAGGAAGTCACCGCCGCGCAGGTGCGCGAGACCGTCAAGCTGGGATGCAGCGGTCCGAACCAGATGAAGGCCTTCCTGCGCTGTGGCATGGGACCCTGCCAGGGCCGATTCTGCGGCCTGACGGTGGCCGAGATCATTGCCGAGGAGCGCGGCGTGCCGACCGAGGAAGTGGGCTACTACCGGCTGCGTTTCCCGACCAAGCCGCTCACGCTGGGCGAACTGGCCTCCTTGCCGCAGACCGACGATTCGCGTCAGGCCGTCGTCCGCCTGAAGAAATGACGGGTGGACGCCATGACCGTTCAAACGCGGGCGGCTGAAGTCATCATCATCGGCGGCGGGCTGCACGGCAGCTCGGCCGCGCTGCATCTGGCGCGCGCCGGCGTGCGCGCGCTGGTCATCGAGAAGAACTATGTGGGGCGGCACGCCTCGGGCGTCAACGCAGGCGGTGTGCGCACGCTGTCGCGCCATCTGGCCGAGGTGCCGCTGGCGCTGGCCTCGCGCGAGCTCTGGTATCGCATCGGCGAGCTGGTGGACGACGACTGCGGCTTCGAGCAGCACGGGCAGGTGCGTGTGGCCGAGAACGAGGCTGACGCGGAAACGCTACGGGCTCGGCTCAAGACCATGACGGACCACGGCTACACCCACGAACAGTGGATAACGCGCGAAGACCTGCTGGACCTGATTCCTGCGATTGCGCCGACGGTGCAAGGCGGCCTGATCGCGCGCGAGGACGCGGCGGCCGATCCCTACCGCACCACCCTTGCCTTTCGCATGAGGGCCGCCAGTCTTGGCGCGCAGTTCCTGGAAGGCGTGCGCGTGCACAGCGTGACGAGGCACGATGGGCAGTGGCGCGTGGAGACGGACGCCGGCGTGTACACCGCGCCGCAGGTGCTGAACTGCGCAGGCGCGTGGGCCGACCGGATCGCCGCGCAATGGGGCGAGCCGGTGCCGCTGTTGCCTATCAGTCCCATGATGCTCGTCACGCTGCGCATGGACCACTTTCTGGATCCCGTGGTGCTGGGCACCGGCCGGGCGCTGTCGTTCAAGCAGCGCACCAACGGCACCGTGCTGATCGGCGGCGGCCGGCGCGCCTGGGTGGACCGCGACGCCGAGTGGACCGAACTGGATTTCCGCTCGCTGGCCGAGGGCGCGCGTACGGTGGTCGACCTGTTCCCGCACATGCGCGATGCGATCGTGAACCGCGGCTGGGCGGGCATCGAAGCGGCCATGCCCGACGAGATTCCCGTGATCGGGCGCAGCAGCCGGCACGAGACGGCCTTTCACGCCTTCGGGTTTTCGGCGCACGGCTTTGAGCTCGGGCCCATCGTCGGCCGCATCATGGCCGACCTGATCACGACTGGCGCGACAGACATGCCGATCACCCCATTCCGGATCGAACGATTCTCGGATGCCGGCCAGGCATCCGGCTCATCCACCAAGGAGCAAGACCAATGAACGATATCGTGCGCAAGGAAACGAATGAGCGCCTGTCGCGCATCGTGATTCACGGCGACACCGTGTACGTGGCGGGCGTGACCTCGAATGCGGAAGGCGGGATCGCCGCGCAGACGCGCGACGTGCTGGCCAAGATCGACGGCTATCTGAAGCAGGCGAACACCGACAAGTCGCGCCTGTTGACCGTGCAGATCTGGCTCAAGGACATCGAGCGCGACTTTGCCGGCATGAACGCGGTGTGGGCCGAGTGGGCGCTGCCCAGAGCGATGCCCACCCGCGCCACGTGCGAGGCCAAGCTGGCCTCGCCTGATCTGCTGGTGGAGATCATCGTGACGGCCGCCGCGCAGCCGGCGTACGTCAGCGGGCCGGTGTCTGAAAGCTGACGGCGCCGGGGCGGCCCGGCAGGTTCAGGGTGGCGGTGGCTGGCGGCGTGGTTGCCACCACCTTGCCGGCGCGCAGCACCATCAGGCGCGTGGCGCGCAGGCGCAAGGCCTCGACCGCGTCGCGCGCCTGCAGCAGCACCAGGTCGGCGCGCTTGCCGACCGCCAGGCCCGTTTCGTCCAGGCCAAGAATCTTGGCAGGCGTGGTGGTGACCGCTTCGAAACAGGCGCGCATCGCGTCCTGGCCCGTCATCTGGCCGACGTGCAGGCCCATGTGCGCGACCTCCAGCATGTCGCCGGAACCCAGGCTGTACCACGGGTCCATCACGCAGTCGTGGCCGAAGGCGACCGGCACGCCCGCCGCCATCAGCTCGGGCACGCGCGTCATGCCGCGACGCTTGGGATATGTGTCGTGACGGCCCTGCAGCGTGATGTTGATGAGCGGATTCGCAATCGCGGACACGCCGGCTTCGCGGATCAGCGGGATCAGCTTGGACACGTAGTAGTTGTCCATCGAGTGCATGGACGTCAGGTGCGAACCCGTCACGCGGCCGTGCAGGCCCAGGCGCTGCGTGTGGTACGCCAGCGTCTCGATGTGGCGTGACAGCGGGTCATCGCTTTCGTCGCAGTGCATGTCCACGCGCAGGCCTCGCTCGGCCGCCAGTTCACACAGGATGCGCACGGATTCGGCGCCGTCCTGCATGGTGCGTTCGAAGTGCGGAATGCCGCCCACCACGTCCACGCCCATGTCCAACGCGCGCTTCAGGTTGTCCAGCGCACCGGGCGCGCGCAGTACGCCGTCCTGCGGGAAGGCGACGAGTTGCAGGTCCAGGTAGGGTTTGACCTTTTCGCGCACGTGCAGCAGCGCTTCGGTCGCCAGCAGGCGCGGATCACAGACATCCACGTGCGAGCGGATCGCCAGCAGCCCGCGCGCCACGGCCCAATCGCAGTAGGCCAGTGCGCGTTCCACCAGCGCTTCCTGCGTCAGCAGGGGTTTGAGCTCGCCCCACAGCGCGATGCCTTCGAGCAGCGTGCCCGACTGGTTCACGCGCGGCAGTCCGAAGGACAGCGTGGAATCCATGTGGAAGTGCGCGTCGACAAAGGGCGACGTCACCAGCTGGCCGGCGGCGTCCACGGTCTGCGCGGCCTCGGCCTTCAACGCCGGTTCCAGCGCGGTGATGCGGCCGTCGGCCACGCCGATGTCGATGTTCTTGCGGCCGTCGGGCAGCGTGCAGTTCTTGATGATCAGATCGAGCATGCGAATTCCTTGCGAAAACATTCAGTTGCTGCATCCCTGTCGCGCAGCGCCTCGGGGGGAATCACCTTTCACCCTTCCGGTAGGGCTTCATCAAGGCCTGCGGGTAGGCGGCGCGGCGCGCCATGAACACCAGGGCCAGGATGGACAGGATATAAGGCAGCATCAGGTACACCTGATACGGCAGTTCGGGCAGGCCCGGCAGCGCCGCGCCGCCCTGCTGCAGACGCAACTGCAGCGCATCGAAGAAGGCGAAGATCAGCGCGCCCAGCAGCGCCTTGCCCGGCCGCCACGACGCAAACACCACCAGCGCCACGCAGACCCAGCCGCGGCCGTTGACCATGTTGAAGAAGAACGCATTGAACGCGGCCAGCGTCAGGAAGCTGCCGGCCACGCCCATCAGCGCCGATCCGGCCACGATAGCGCCGATACGCAGGCGCGTCACGGACAGACCCTGGCCTTCGGCGGCGGCGGGGTTCTCGCCCACCATGCGCACGGCCAGTCCCACGGGCGTGCGGTTCAGCACCCACGCAAGAATCGGCACCGCGGCCAGCGCGATCAGCGTCATCGGCGTCTGCCCGGCCAGCACGGGGCCGATCAGCGGAATGCCGTCCAGGAACTTCATTTCGGCAAACGGCGTGATCGTTGGCGGCGTGGACACGCTGGGGAAAGTGACCCGGTACGCGAAATAACTGACGCTGGTGGCTAGCAGCGTCACGCCGAGGCCCGACACGTGCTGCGACAGGCCCAGCGGTACCGTCAGCACGGCGTGCAGCAGGCCGAACACGGCGCCGGCCAGCGCGGCCGCCAGCACGCCCACGTACAGCGGCGCGCCCAGGTAGACGACCAGCCAGCCGGTGAAGGCGCCGGCCACCATGATGCCTTCGATGCCCAGGTTCAGCACCCCGGCGCGCTCGCACAGCAGCACGCCCAGCGTGCCCAGTATCAGCGGCGTGGCCAGGCGCAGCACGGCCACCCAGAAGGCCGAGGAACTCATCAGATCCATCCATTCCATGGCGTGCTCCTCAAGCCTGGTTGCGGCGCAGGCGGTACTGCGCGAATAGCGTCGCGACCAGCATGGCGAGCAACGAGGTGGCGACGATGACGTCGGCGATGTAGTTGGGCACGGCGATGGCGCGGCTCATGCTGTCGGCGCCCACCAGCATGCCCGCCACGAAGATGCTGGCCAGGATCACGCCCAGCGGATGCAGGCCCGCCAGCATGGCGACGACGACACCCGTGTAGCCGTAGCCCGGCGACATATCCAGTGTGACGTAGCTGGTGCGGCCCGCCACTTCAATGGCGCCGGCCAGACCCGCCAGCGCGCCGGACAGCATGGCGGTGCCGAGCATCACGCGGTTCACCGGCAGGCCCAGAAAGCGCGAGGCGTGGGCGTTGGCGCCCACCGCGCGCATCTGAAAGCCGAAGACGGTGTAGCGGTTCAGCAGCCACAGCCCCAGCGCCAGGCCCGCGGCCCACAAGAGGCCCGTGTGCGCGCGCGTGCGCTCAATAAGCTTGCCCAGTTCCAGGTCGCCATTCAGCGCCACCGACTGCGGCCAGCCCATCGCCATCGGGTCCTTCATCGGACCGTCCAGCATCATTGACACGAACAGCAGCACGATGAAGTTGCCGAGCAGCGTGGTCACGACCTCGTCGACACCAAGGCGGGTTTTCATGATGGCCGGAATCAGCAGCAGCAAGGCGCCGGCCAGCGCGGCCGCCAGCATCATGCCGCCGAACAGCACCGGCACCGGCAGGTCAAAGCCCGTGCCGTCATGCAGGCCGCCGACGGCCACCGCCGCCAGCGCGCCCAGATAGAGCTGCCCTTCGGCGCCGATGTTGTAGAAGCGCGCGCGGAACGCCACGGCACAGGCCAGGCCGGTCAGCATCAGCGGCGTGGCGCGGGTCAGGGTTTCGGACAGCGCGAAGCGTGTGCCGAACGCGCCTTCTAACAGCAGCGCATAGGTGCGGCCGACGGGGGCGCCGGCCCAGGCTACCAACAGCGTGCAGACCGCCAGCGTGAAGAGGATGGCCGCAATCGGCGCCAGCGCCAGCGCAAGGCGGCTGGGCTCGGGGCGGCGTTCCAGGATCAGTTTCATGTGATGCTCAATAGTGAAGAAAGCCAGGCGTGACGGTGCTGACCGTCATGCCCGGGTTCCCGTCATGGCCAGGCCGACGGTGGCGGGTGTCCACTCGGCCACCGGCTTGATCGCGACCAGCTTGCCGCCGCACAGCACGGCGATGCGGTCGGCCAGCGCGAAGATCTCTTCCAGGTCTTCGGACACCAGCAGCACGCCGGCGCCGCGCGTGCGGGCGGCCAGCAGCTGCTCGCGCACGTAGGCCACGGCGCCGATGTCCAGGCCCCACGTCGGCTGGTCGGCCACGATGAAGCGCGGCTCGCGCGCCAGCGTGCGGCCCAGGATCAGTTTCTGCATGTTGCCGCCCGACAGGCTGCGCGTGCGCACGTCCAGCGAGGCGGCACGCACGTCGAACTGCTTGGCCAGCGAGGCCGCGTAGGCCTTGCCCGCGCGGGCGCGGATCAGGCCGTGGCGCGCAAAGCGCTTGTCCTTCAGATCTTCGACGATGGCGTTTTCCCACAAGGGGCTGTCGCCGATCATGCCTTCGCCGTGGCGGTCTTCCGGAATGCGGCCCACGCGCGCGGCCGTCCAGCCGGCGGGTGTCGTGGGCGCGGCGGCGTGTTCCGGACCCAGCCGGATCGTGCCGTCCGACGGTTGGCGCAGGCCGGTCAGCACCGACACCAGCGCCTGCTGGCCGTTGCCGGCCACACCGGCGATGGCCACGATTTCATGCGTGTGGACCACGAGGTCCAGGCTGTCCAGGCGCGGCGCGCCGTCGCGGCTGTCGCGCACGGTGACCTGCGACAGCGTCACCACGGGCGCAGCCTGCTCGGCGGCAGTCGCGGCCTCGGCGCGCGGCATGACCACCTTGCGGCCCACCATCAGTTCGGCCAGCTCCGCGGGGTTGGTGCCCGCGGTGTCGCGTTCCGCGACCAGCTTGCCCTGCCGCAGCACCGCCACCCGGCGCGACACGGCCATTACTTCGTCCAGCTTGTGCGAAATGAAGATGACCGCCAGGCCTTCGTCGACGAAGCCGCGCAGCGTCGCGAACAGATCCTGCACTTCCTGCGGCGTGAGGACCGCGGTCGGTTCGTCCAGAATCAGCACGCGGGCGCCGCGGTACAGCGCCTTCAGGATCTCGACGCGCTGCTTTTCACCGACCGACAGCGTGCCGACGCGCGCGTCCGGGTCCACGCCCAGGCCGAAGCGCTGGCCGAGTTCCACGAGGCGCTTGCGCGCCTGGCCGCGGCCCGAGGCCAGCTTCCAGAGCGATTCGGTGCCCACCATGATGTTGTCCAGCACGGTGAGGTTGTCGGCCAGCGTGAAGTGCTGATGCACCATGCCGACGCCCGCCGCCAGCGCGGCATCGGGCCGGCCGGCGGGCAAAGGTTTGCCGAAGACTTCGATACTGCCGGCATCGGCCACATAGTGGCCGAACAGGATCGACACCAGGGTCGATTTGCCGGCGCCGTTCTCGCCCAGCAAGGCCAACACTTCGCCCTGGCGGAGCGTAAGCGAGACATCGTCGTTGGCCGTGAGGCTGCCGAAGCGTTTGGTGATCCCCGTCAGTTGCAGGGCGAGAGGCGCTTGGTTCATCGTGCCGAGGACTTGGGTTCTTTGTCGTTGACCTTCACGGTGAAGCTGCCGTCCAGGATGGCTTTTTCCTTGGCCTGGACCTTGGCGATCAGGTCGGCGGGGATCTTCTGTTCGAACGTGCCCAGCGGCGCGAGCGACGAGCCCTTGTGCTTCATCAGCGAGTACTGGCCGAAGTCATCGGCCTTGAACGCGCCAGCCTTCACCTGCTTGAGGGCTTCTTCGATGGTCGGGATCATGCTCCACAGCGCCGAGGCCACCACCGTCTCCGGGTACTGCGGCTGCGTGTCGATCACGTTGCCGATGGCCAGTTTGCCGCGTTCCTTGGCGGCGTCCGACACGCCAAAGCGCTCGGCGTACAGCACGTCCGCGCCCTTGTCGATCATGGCGAAGGCGGCTTCCTTGGCCTTCGGGGGATCGAACCACGAGCCGATGAAGGTCACCGTGAATTCGGCCTTCGGGTTCACTTCCTTGACGCCTTCCATGAACGCGTTCATCAGGCGGTTCACTTCGGGGATGGGGTAGCCGCCCACCAGGCCGATCTTGCCGGTCTTGCTCATGCCGCCGGCGATCATGCCGGTCAGGTAGGCCGGTTCCTGGATGTAGTTGTCGAACACCGAGAAGTTGGGCTGCTGCGGCTTGCCCGACGAACCCATCAGGAAGGCGGTCTGCGGATAGTCCTTGGCGACCTTGCGGGCCGCGGCTTCAACCGCGAAGGCTTCGCCCACGATCAGCTTGTTGCCCTGCTCGGCGTACTGGCGCAGCACGCGCTCGTAGTCGGCGTTGGTGACGTTTTCCGAGAACGTGTAGTCGATCTCGCCGCGGTCGCGCGCGGCGGACAGCGCGATGTGGATGCGCGACACCCATTGCTGTTCGACCGGCACCGTGTAGACGGCGGCGACCTTGATCTTGGCGGGCGCCTGCGCCAGGGCCGCGCCCGAGAACAGCAGCGCGCCAGCAGCCGCTGCGGCCAGCTTGAGCAGGCCGCGGCGGGCGATGCCGCCGGCGGACGAAAGGGAAAGGGATTTCATGCAGGTGACTCCTACGCGGGGAAGGACAGGAAATGGAGGGATGGGGGGATGCCGCCCGCCGCACGGAGGCCGCTGCCGCCGGCAGTCGTGCCGGGCAGATCGTGCGTGAACGGGGGCGTGGGATCGGTCATCGGATGGGAGCGCCAGGCGGCGCACCCGGCCAAATGGTCGAGTTCTCAGCCTGTCCTGGCGAAGCAATATGTATGCCACGGGGCGTTCCCGCGACGAGGCGGGGAAACCTGATGGCCGGGCAGGATTATAGGCACCCTCGCGGGGAAGCGTGGCACCAGTTTGGTGCGTGGTGTCCCGATGGATGGACACCGGGGGGTCGTGCAACGCACTGCAATGGAACGCAGTGTTGCCGCGCGGACGGCAGGGTCTATGCCCCAAGCGCGAGGCCGCGCGCCTAAAATTGCGCGCATGAGCCGCGCCCGCGCCGCGCGCGGCAAGCTGGAAACCCCAATGCAAGATATTCAATTGCTGCTCGAACAGTACGGCGGGTGGCTCGTGTTCGCCAACGTCCTCATCGAGCAAGCCGGTCTGCCGGTGCCCGCCTACCCCATGATGATCGCCGCCGGCGCGCTGGCCGGCGCTGCCGGCTGGCTCGTGCCGCTGCTGGCCGCCACGGCCGCGTGTCTCATCGCCGACAGCCTGTGGTACTGGGCGGGAAGGCGCTACGGGTCGCGTCTGCTGGGCGTGGTCTGCAAGCTGTCGTTGTCGCAGGACTCGTGCATCCGCCAGACGCAGCGGCTGTACCTGCGCATCGGCGAGCGCGCGCTGCTGGTGTGCAAGTTCCTGCCGGGCGCGGGCGCGCTGTCCACCGTCATGGCCGGGCTGACCAACACGCCTTACCGCCGCTTCTTCCTCTATGACCTGGCTGGCGCGCTGATCTGGGTGGGCTCGGCGCTGCTGCTCGGCGGCCTCTTCCACAGCGTCATCAACGACGTGCTGGACATCCTGGGCACCTACGGCCCGATGGGGCTGGCGGTGCTGGCGGCCGTGCTGGCGCTCTATATCGTGGCGCGCTTTCTGCGGCGCAAGATCCTGCTGCGCAGCCTGCGCGTCATTCCGCGGCTGTCGGTCGATGAATTGATGCAATGGCGCCAGGACGGCCGCGAGGCGCTGGTCTTCGACGTGCGGCCCGAGGCGCAGCGCGATGCCGCGCGCATTCCGGGCGCCGTGGCCGTGGACCTGAAGCAGCCGTTGCCCGCGCTGGATCCCGGCGCGATCGATTCCGACATCGTGGTCTATTGCGCGTGCCCGAATGAGGTGTCGGCTGCCCTGCTCGCCTCGCGGCTGCGCGCGGCCGGCTACCGCAAGATCTGGGCGCTGCGCGGCGGCTACGAAGCCTGGCTGGAACGCGAACAGCAGGCGTGAGGCGTCCAGGACAGCAAGCCTGGTGCGTCTTGGGCAGGTCCGACGCGTGGAGCCGCAAGCCTGAAGCGTCCAGCGCATGATCCTTTGGCCGCAGCGGGTGCGCGGCGCCGTGGCCCGGGCGCATAATGCCCGCATCGGCCCGCGCCTGACGCGGGCAGCCAACAGGAGACAGGCATGCGGTTGTTGTTCTTGGGCGCCGGCGGCACCGGCGGATACTTTGGCGGACGGGCGGCGCAAGCCGGCGCGGACGTGACGTTCCTGGTGCGCGAGCCGCGTGCCGCGCGCATCCGCGAACACGGGCTGCGCATCCAGAGCCCGCTGGGTGACGCCACGCTGCACCCCAAGCTGGTCACGCAGCAGACGTTGCAAGAGAGCTATGACGTCGTCGTGCTGTCCTGCAAGGCCTATGACCTGGACAGCGCCATCGAGGCCATCCGCCCCGCCGTGGGACCGGACACCGCGGTGCTGCCCATCATGAACGGCGTGCTCCAGTACGACGTGCTGGACCGCGAGTTCGAGCCGCATCGCGTGCTGGGCGGCCTGTGCCAGATCAACGCCACGCTCGGCCCGGAAGGCGAAGTCGTCCACCTGGGCAAGCATGCCAACCTGGTGTTCGGCGAACGCGCCGGCCCCGCCCGCAGCGAGCGCTGCGTGGCGCTGGAGCAGGCGCTGGCGGGCGGCGAATACGTCAGCCGCCTCAGCGAAAACATCTACCAGGACATCTGGGAAAAGTACGTCATGCTGACGACGCTGGCCGCAGCCACCTGCCTGATGCGCGGCTCGGTCGGCGAGATCGCGTCCACCGACGACGGCGTCGACATCCTGCTCGGTCTGCTGCAGGAATCGCAGGCGGTGGCTGCAGCCTCCGGCCACACCGTGCGGCCCGAGGCGGACGCCGCCGTGCGCAAGCTGCTGTCGGACCGCACCCAGCCCATGACCGCCTCCATGTTCCGCGACCTGCGCCAGGGCCTACCCGTCGAGGCCGACCACATCGTTGGCGACATGGTCCGCCGTGCCCGCACGCTGGGCGTGGACGCGACTTACCTGCGCGTGGCCTATTCGCATCTGCAGGTCTACCAGGCGCAACGCGCCGCCCGCTGATCGCGGGGGGCGGCCCCTGTTCAAGCGGGGCCGCCGGGCGCACACTGATCGGGCGTGCCGCTGCTGCGTGCACGCCCGGTCAAACCCCAGCCGCCCGCCGCCATCCACCGCATTAGTGCATGGATTGCAAAGAACTCTTCCTGTTTGACGGGTTTTTCGTTCGGATTTGACCGAATAGTATGGCTTTGCCTTGAGCCGGAGCCTGTTCCGCCGCAATCGTGCGGCGCCTGTTCCCGGCCCATTCCTTCCAGGAGCAAGACCATGAAAATCGCATTGATCGGCATTACCGGGCGCGTGGGTTCGCGCGTGGCAGACGAATTGCTCAAGCGCGGCCATCAAGTGACGGGCATCGCCCGCACCCAAGGCGAAGTGAACGAGCAGCCGGGCCTGACCGTCCGCCAGGGCGACGCCACCGATCCCGAAGGTTTGACCCCCATCCTGGCCGGCCACGACGCCGTCATCAGCGCCACGCGCTTCGTGTCCGCCGACGCCAAGCCGCTGCTGGCCGCCGTCAAGAACGCCGGCGTGCCGCGTCTGCTGGTGGTGGGCGGCGCCGGCAGCCTGCTGGTCGCACCCGGCAAGATGCTGATCGACACCCCCGAATTCCCCGATGCCTACAAGCCCGAGGCCCGAGCAGGCGTCGTGTTCCTGGACACCCTGCGTCAGGAAAAGGTGCTGAACTGGACCTTCCTGTCGCCTTCGGCCATGTTCGAACCCGGCGAGCGCACCGGCACGTTCCGCGTGGGCGACGACCACCTGTTGGCTGACGACGACGGCAAGAGCTGGATTTCGATGGAAGACTACGCGATCGCCCTGGCAGACGAGGTCGAAACGCCCCGGCATTCGCGCCGCCGTTATACCGTCGGATACTGATCCTCGGCCGCAATTGTTTGTAAACTGGCAGGCCGCCAGCCGGCGTCATCTGAGTAGTCCTGTATGCGTATGAAGTGGAAATCCTTGGCCGTCTGTCTGCTGGTTGCCTCCAGTTGTGTGGCGGCTGCGCCGGCGCTTGCGGCCGCGGCGCAATCGAACAAGGAAATCGCCGTTGCGTTCTTCCGCATGATGTTCCAGGACCGCGATGTCGACGAGGCGGTGCGCCTGTATGTCGGCCCGAACTACACCCAGCACAATCCGTACATGCAGGACGGCGTCGGGCCGATGGTCGACTTTTTCCCGCGCTACTTCGAGCAGCATCCGCAGGCCATCGTCGAGATCAAGCGCGTCATCGCCGAGGGCGACCTCGTCATGATCCACAACCTGTGGCGCGATTCGCCGGAAGACCGCGGCCAGGCCGTGGTCGACATCTTCCGCGTCCAGGACGGCAAGATCGTCGAACACTGGGACGTCAGCCAGGAAATCCCCGAGAATCCCGCCAACAAGAACGGCATGTTCTAGGTGTCCATGATCGAACCCGTTGACCTGCCCCGCGCCTATCTCCTTCTGAACCACGGCCCGACCGTGCTGGTCACCAGCGCGCACGGCGATGCCCGCAACGTGATGGCCGCGGCGTGGGCCATGCCGCTGGACTTCAGCCCGCCCAAGATGCTGGTCGTGGTCGACAAGAACACCTGGACGCGCGAACTCATCGAAGCGTCGGGCGAGTTCGCGCTGTGCATTCCGTCGCGGGCGCAAGCGCGCGCCACGATGGTCGTGGGCTCGCAGTCCGGGCGCGACGACGACAAGTTCCAGGCCAGCGGCCTGACGACGTTTCCCGCCAGCAAGATCGGCGCACCGCTCATCGAGGGTTGCCTGGGCTGGCTGGAATGCAAGGTCATTTCCGAACCGCACAACCAGCAGGCCTACGATCTCTTCATCGGCGAGGTCGTGGCCGCGTGGGCGGCGCCGGACGTGTTTTCCGGCAACCGCTGGCACTTTCCGGACGACGAGCGCCGGTCGGTGCATTACCTGGCCGGCGGTTCCTTCTTCGCCACCGGCGAAGCCTTCAACGTCGCCGATCCGGAGTAAGGGCCATGCGCAGTGTGTACCTGGCGGGTTTCGATGTCTTTCTGCCCGATGCCGTGGCACACGGCGAACGGCTCAAGACCCTGTGCGCCACCTACGGTTTCGAGGGCCTGTTCCCGCTGGACAACGCCGCGCCGCCGGAACTTGCCGGGCAGGCGCTTGCAGAATGGATCTACCGCGCGAACGTCGCGCTGATCCGTCGCGCCGACATGGTGATGGCAAACCTGAATCCGTTTCGCGGCGCCGAGCCCGATTCGGGCACGGCTTTTGAAGTGGGCTACGCGATCGCCTGCGGCAAGCCCGTGTGGGGCTACACAAACCAGGCCGGCACGCTGATCGATCAGGTGGCGGTGGGGGCGGCGGCGGACGACGGCGCCTCGCGCATGGTCGACGCGCAAGGCCATACCGTCGAGGACTTCGGGCTGAATCTGAACCTGATGTTGGCGTGCAGCGCGCGCATTGTGACGGGCGGCCCGGCGGACTGCCTGGCCAGAATGGCGCGCGGCGCTTGAGTCCGGCGCCTGAGTCCGGCGGCTAGGCGCGCGCCGGCTTCGCCTTTTTGGCGGCGCTGGCTGTCTTGATGGCTTTGGCCGGCTTGTCTGCGCTGACCGTCCTGGCCGCCTTCGGGGCAGCTTTGACTGCCTTGCTCATCTTGCTCGGCGCGGCGTTTCCAGACGCGCCCAGGTATCCCATGACCGCATCGACCACCGCGCCTTCCAACTGCTTGGGCGTGAAGCCCGCGGGCGGCTCGAGCGCGGCCGCGTGCACCAGCGACTCCATGATCCGCAACACCACGTAGGTCGCCAGATCCCGGTCTTGCTGCGCGACTTCTGCGCGGTGCAACTCCAGCAGATGCCGCATGCGGCGGTGGATGTCCTGGTCCGCGCGGCTGTGCTCGTGCGGCTGGTCGAACAGCGGAAACTCCCTTTCCAGTACGCGGTGCAGCGCGGGCTCCAGCAGATGCGCGTGCAGCATCGCCTGCACGATCGCGCCCACGCGCTCGCGCAGCGTGGCTGCCGGGTTGCCGTTCAGCACGTCGTCGATCACGTCCAGCATCTGGTTGTCGTGCCGGTCATGCAGCGCGGCGATCAGCGCGTTCTTGTTCGGAAAGTATTGGTAGAGCGAGCCCACGCTCACGCCCGCCGTTTCCGCGATCAGATTCGTATTGGTGCCGGCATACCCGTGTGAGGCCAGAACCTGAGCCGTGGCCTGGAGAATGGTGTCGACGGTTTGCTGCGATCTGAGTTGGCGCGGTGATTTCCGGGGCTGGGGGATGGCGGTCATGAGTGAGGCAAAGGGGCGAGAATCAAACGTGAGCAATGGCTCATTGAATTGGCGGCACGCGATGACAGGCCGGCCAATCGTGGTCGGGCGCCGCGGCCGCCAGGCGGCCATGGACCTGCATCGCTTCGCGCGAATTATGCCATCCGCTCATGCCCGCGATCGGGGCGCGCGCACTCGTTCAAATGCTCGTTCAACAACTCACCCTGTCGACGCCGCCCGCGGCCAGCGCAGCCGCGGGTGCGTTCTACGAGTGCGTTCAGACCGTCGCCGCCATCTCCAGCACTTCGTCGTCGATCGCTTCGGCTTGGCCGTCCTTGAGCTTTTGCAGATGGTCGGCCAGTTCAGCGATCGTCAGCGCCACCAGCCCGTGCTCGGCGGCGTAGCGATCCAGCGCCGCGCCGCGCATCATCGTGCCGTCGGCATTCATCAGTTCGCACAGCACGCCCGCCGGGCGCATGCCGGCCAGCACGGCCAGGTCCACCGACCCTTCGGTGTGGCCGCGGCGCGTCAGCACGCCGCCCGGTTGGGCGCGCAGCGGAAACACGTGGCCGGGGCTGACGATGTCGTCTGGCTGCGCCGACGGCGAGATGGCGGCGCGGATGGTGGTGACGCGGTCGACGGCGGACACGCCAGTGCTCACGCCTTCGCGCGCCTCGATCGACACGGTGAAGGCTGTGGCAAAGCGGCTCTGGTTGCGCTGGACCATCGGCGGCAACTCCAGGCGATCCAGCGTGTCGCCGGGCAGGCACAGGCAGACGATGCCGCTGCCGTCGCGGATGAGTTGCGCCATGACGGGCACGGTCAGCTTGTCGGCCGCGACGATCAGGTCCGCTTCGTTCTCGCGGTCAAAGTCGTCCATGAGGATGACGGGACGGCCCAGGCGCAGGTGATGCAGCGCACGCGACAGGCGCACGGCGAAGGGCTGCGAAGCCAGGCTGGGGATGGGGGACTGCTGGGTGAAGGCAACGTTGGACATTGAAACGCTCTCGCAAAAGGATGGGGCGAAAAACGTTTCAGGGCTAATCGACAGCCGAACGCAATACGGCCAGGCAAGGCGCAAACGCGCCCGGCGCAGCCGAGTATGTGCCGGCACATCTTCTCTCATCCGGACTATGACCGTCGGCCCTGGCATCTCACCAGGTCTGCTGACCCCGGCCAAAGCATGGCCGGGCGCTCGCGGGCTCGCCACATTGCATGGCATACCGCCGGTGGGGAATTGCACCCCGCCCTGAAGACGTACTGCATGTCGTGTTAACGACCGGTCGATTGTACGCCTGTCCGCAGCGCGGGGCTGAATATGCTTATTGCGGTTGGGGTCTTGGGAAATGGGGCAATGGGCCCCTTTTTCCGTCAGGCGGCCTTGGCGGCCTCGGATGTTTCAGTTTTCGCGGTCTTGGCAGCGTTGGCTTTCTTGGACTTGCCGGCATCGGTCTTAGTGGCCTTGTCCGCATCGGCCTTCTTCGCCTTTTTCTTGGGCAGCGCCAGCATCGTGCCGCGGCAAGGCGGCGTGCCGCAGAGGCACTTGTAGCCTTCCTTCAGCGCCTTCGTGATGCGGCCGTCAAGGACCAGACCGTAGTCGTAAGACAGTTCCGTGCCGCGCGGAATGTCCTGCAGCGCCACGATGTAGACGCGCTTGCCGTGCTTGCCTTCCTGCGCCTCGCAGTTGGGCTGGCAGGAATGGTTGATCCAGCGCGCATCATTGCCTTCGTCGCCACCGTCGATCACGCGGCCGGAGCTGAGCGCAAAGAAGAACGTGTGGAAGGGATCGTCCGGATTCGTGGGATGGCGGCGGTCGGCTTCCTTGGCGCTGATGCGCGCGCCGCCGTACTCGATGATGCGCGTGCCCGCAGGGATCTTGCGGGCGGCGAAGACGCCGTTGCCGTGCAGCTTGGAGCGGCGGACGGCATACCAGGGCTTGATCGGAGTGTCTTCGGTGGTCATTGAGGCTCGAGGGTGGCGGTGAGACGAAACAGAATTATATCGGCGGCTTTATTGCGCGATGACAGGCGTATAGTTGGCGCCGCCTTGTCCCTTGCTTGATATTCATCATGATCGTCCGTCCGCGGCCCTCCGCGCTGGCTTTGTTCTTTGTACTGCGCGGTTCCATCATTCCGCGCATCCTCAGCAGGATCATCGTCATCACGGTGCTCTCCTGCGTGGTGGTGTGGATGTACCACCGCCAGTTCTTCTCGCCCGCGCACCTGACCGCGGTGCCCTTCTCGCTCTTCGGTCTGGCCCTGTCCGTCTTCATGGGCTTTCGCAACAACGTCTGTTATGACCGCTGGTGGGAAGCCCGCAAGCAATGGGGCGACCTCGTCGTGCAGGCGCGCAGCCTGGCGCGCGAAAGCGCCGTGCTGCTGGCGGCCAGCACCGCCAATCCGGTGCAGGAACGGCTGGTGCGGCGCTGCATCGGTTTCGGGTATGGGCTGGCGGCGCGGCTGCGCGGACAGGACATGGTCGAGGCCGTGCGTCCGTGGGTGCAGCAGGACGAGCTGGATTCCCTGGCTGGCTGCCGCAACGTGCCCGATGCGCTGCTCATGTCCATCAACCGGGATCTCGCGGCCTGCCTGCGGCGCGGGGAACTGACCGACATCCTGTATCAGGGGCTGACCCAGCGCGTCGCGCAGTGCGCCGCGATCCAGGCGGCCTGCGAACGCATCAAGTTCACGCCCTGTCCGTTCGCCTACTCGCTGCTGTTGCATCGCACCGCATGGCTGTTCTGCCTGCTGCTGCCTTTCGGTCTGGTGGGCACGCTGGAGTTCCTGACGCCGCTTGCGGTGACCATCGTCGCCTACACATTCTTCGGCCTGGACGCGTTGGGCGACGAGCTGGAAGATCCCTTCGGCGCGGACGAAAACGACCTGCCGCTGTCGGCGCTGGCCCGTGTGATCGAGATCGATCTGCTCGAAGGGCTGGGTGTGCGGCCGCTGCCGGAGCCGGCGGTGCCCGTGGACTACGTGCTGCGCTGAGGACGTTGGAATGCCGGCCGTGGCGATGGGGCCGCCCATCGCGACTGGCGCCGCCCCTACGCGACTGGCGCTGCCCTGTGCCAATGGCGCTGCCCTATGCCAATGGCGCTGCCCTATGACGCCGGCCCGGCCCCCGGCCCCGTCAGCGGCAGCTTGGTTTCCTTCAACCGGCGCAGCACGAAGCAGGACTTGCTGTGCCGGATCCCGGGGATGCGGTAGAGCTGTTCGCGCAGCAGGCGCTCGTAGTCCCGCGTGTCGCGCACGGCGATGCGGATGTAATAGTCGTAGTCGCCCGACACCAGAAACGCCTCCAGCACCTCCGGTATCTGGGCCAGCGCGCGCCCGAATTCGTACAGCGTCTCTTCGCTGTGGCTTTCCAGCGTCACGTGGACGATGACCGTGTCCATGAAGCCCAGGCTGGCCGGATCGATGTCCACCGTGTAACCGCGAATCACCCCGGCGCTTTCCATGCGCTTGATGCGGTTCCAGCACGGCGTGGACGACAATCCGACCGCCGCGCCGATGTCGTTCAGGCTGGCGCGCGCGTTGTCCTGCAGCACCTTCAAAATGGCCAAGTCGAACTTGTCGAGGTTCATTTTCTTTGATTCCTCCAAATCAGAGATGAATTTACTCCGTTCGCCTGTTATCCGTGGAAAAGAAGATAAAAATTCTTCGGATCTACCAATAAGATGGATAGCATGAACGATCGCCTGCACCCCACCGCCGCCGCGGCGCTTGCCGCCACCGAAACTGCCACCGAAGCCGCCCCTGAAAACGGGGCGAAAATTCTGCTCGACACGCTGATTGCGCACGGTGTCGACACGGTCTTCGGGTATCCGGGCGGGGCGGTCCTGCCCCTGTACGACGCCCTGTACGCCGAGCCGCGGCTGCGCCACGTGCTGGTGCGCCACGAGCAGGCCGCCGTCCATGCTGCCGAGGGCTATGCCCGCACCACCGGCCGCACGGGCGTGGTGTTCGTGACGTCCGGCCCCGGCATGGCGAACACGACGTCCGGCCTGCTGGACGCCATGTGCGATTCGATCCCGGTGCTGTGCATCAGCGGCCAGGTGGCCACGGCGGCCATCGGCACCGACGCCTTCCAGGAATGCGACGCCATCGGCATCTCGCGTTCCGTCACCAAGTGGAACACCCAGATCCGCGCCGTGGACGACGTGGCCAGCGTGACGGCCCGTGCTTTTGAACTGACGCGCCAAGGCCGCCCCGGCCCGGTGCTGGTGGATTTTCCCAAGGACGTGCAGCTTGCCGTCCCGCGCGACAGCGATGGCCTGGACGCGCCGTCGCAGCACAAGCTGGCCGCGCTGCGCGCGCGCCGCCAGTCCGGCAAGCTGGCGGCCAAGCTGCCGCAGTCGGCCGTGCGTCGCGCCGCAGCGCTGATCGCGCAAGCCAAGCGGCCCATCTTCTACGGCGGCGGCGGCCTGGTGAATGCCGGCCCCGAGGCCTGCGAGGCGTTCACGGATCTGGTGCGCCACACCGGCGCGCCCTGCACGCTGACGCTGATGGGCCTGGGCGCCTTCCCCGCGTCCGACCCGCAATTCGTGGGCATGCTGGGCATGCACGGCACGGTCGAGGCCAATCTGGCCATGCACAATTCGGATCTCGTCGTCTGCATCGGCGCGCGCTTCGACGACCGCATCACCGGCAAGCTGTCGGAATTCTGCCCGCACGCCCGCAAGATCCATATCGACATCGACCCCGCCTCGATCAACAAGGTGGTCCGTGTGGACGTGGCGCTGGTCGGCGATTGCCTGCCGCTGGTGCGCGCGCTGCGCGCCGAGCTGGGCGACACGCCGCTCGAGCCCGCGCGCCTGGCGCCCTGGTTCAAGCGCATCGACGCCTGGCGCGCGCAGGACTGCCTGGGCTTCACGCCCGCGCCCGACGCCATCCTGCCCCAGCACCTGATGTCGCGCCTGAACGCCGCGCTGGCCGACCGTGATGCCATCGTCTCCACGGACGTGGGCCAGCATCAGATGTGGGCGGCGCAATACCTGCGCTTTGACCGGCCAAACCGCTGGTTGACGTCCGGCGGCGCCGGCACCATGGGCTACGGCGTGCCCGCCGCCATCGGCGCGCAGGTCGCGCACCCGGACAAGACCGTGGTCTGCGTCAGCGGCGACGCGTCGGTGCTGATGAACATCCAGGAACTGTCCACCGCCATGCAGCACGAGACGCCCGTCAAGGTCGTGCTGTGCAACAACGGCTACATGGGCATGGTGCGCCAATGGCAGGAACTGATCCACGGCGGCCGCTACAGCCACAGCTACAACGCGTCACTGCCGGATTTCGTGGCGCTGGCCCGGGCGTTCGGCTGGGGCGCGGCACGGGTGGATGATCCTGCCAAGCTGGATGCGGCGCTGGCTGAGTGCCTGGCGCATGACGGTCCGTACTTCCTGGACGTGGCGGTCACGGCGCAGGAAAACTGCTTCCCGATGATGCCGGCGGGGCATGGCCACCAGAAGATGATGCTGGCCGAAGGCGTCTGGTATCAGGACGAGACGACCTGAGACGTTGCCGGAGTGGGTGTCAGACGCCTTGCAGCCGCTGACACCCGCGCCGTCTTCAAAACTGAATCGACAGCCCGCCGTCCACCACCAGCACGTGGCCGTTCACATACGACGCCGCAGGCGAAGCCAGGAACACGGCGGCCCCCGCAATTTCCTCCGGCTCTCCCCACCGCCCCGTCGGATTGCGTGCCGCCACGCGCGGGCCGAACTGAGGGTCCGCGACCATCTCCGCATTGGTTTCCGTGGCAAACGTCCCCGGCGCGATGGCGTTGCTGGTGATGTGGTGCGGGCCGAACTCCGCCGCCAGCGCGCGCACCATGCCGGTCAGCCCTTGCTTGGCTGCGGGATACACCGCGTCGCCCGCGCGCGCCAGTTCTCCCACCACTGAGGTAATCGCGATCAGCCGCCCGCCGCCCTGACGCATCATGCGTTCGGCCGCGAACTTGGCCAGCAGCATGCCGGCCACCAGATCGGTGTCGATCAGCTCGCGGATTTCGGCTGGGCTGGTGTCGCGCAGCGTCTTGCGATTGCGCGCGCCCACGTTGTTCACCAGGATGTCCAGGCGCTCGTGCTCGCTGTCGATGCGTTCGAACGCCTCTGCCATCGCCGCGTCGTTGCTCACGTCAAACGGCAGCGGATGCGCGTCCAGCCCCGCGCCGGTCAGCTCACCCACCGCCGCGTTGACCGCTTCAACATTGCGGCCGTTGATCAGCACGCGCGCACCACAGCCGGCCAGGGCCCGCGCGATGCAAAAGCCCAGCCCACGGGCCGAGCCGGTCACCAGCGCCACCTGTCCCGTCAGGTCGAAATTGCGCAGATACGGAAGTGTCTTCATCAATCGGGCCTCGCTCATTCCCGGAATTCCGGCGCCCAGTGCAAGAGCCGCCGTTCAATCCACGTCACACAATAAACCAGCGCAATGCCGACGATGGACAGCAGCGTCACTGCCGCGAACATGTCGGTGGCGTTCAGCGTCGCCAGCGCGGTGATCATCAGATAGCCCATGCCCGTGGTCGAGCCCACGAATTCCGCCAGCACCACGCCGATCAGCGCAAAGCTGATGGCGTTGGGCAGCGCGGCAAACGTCCAGGCCGCCGCCGTGGGAATGCGCACGCGCCACAGGATCTGGCGCGGCGAACCGCCCAGCGTGCGGCAGAAGTCGACAAGCTCTCGCTCCACGCTGCGTCCGCCCTTGTAGGTGTTGAAGAACACCAGAAAGAACACGACGAACCACGACGTGACCACCTTGGATGCCAGCCCCAGCCCGAAGAACATGGTGATGAGCGGCACGAACGCGATCCGCGGCATGGAGTTGAACGCCACGATGAACGGGTTGAACACGTCGGCCAGAAAGCGGCTGCGGCTGAGCGTCATGCCCACCACGAAGCCGCTGCCCACGCCCACCACCAGGCCAACGAGCGTGGCCTGCAGCGTCAGCCACAGATGCGGCCAGACCGAGCGCGGCCCGGGCTGCAGCCATTCCCACAACCGCACGGCCACGCGCGAAGGCTGGCTGATGAAAAACGGATCGAACAGCGTGTTCTGCGCAAACCACGGGATGCGCGTCAGCGTCTCCCACGAGCCCAGGATGACGGCAAGGATCAGGACCTGCCACAAGGTGATGCGCACGCGGCGCGCGACGGCGGCGCGGCGGTCCAGGCGTAGCTGGTCCTGCAGGGAGTCGGCGGTATCAATCGAGGTCATGACGCGTATCGGTTCAAGCGGCGGCGCGGAACTGCTGGCCCAGCACGCTCCAGAGGCTTTGCACGTGGGAGACGAACTGCGGCGTTTCGCGCAGGGTGAAGACGTCGCGCGGATGCTGAATCTGGATGCGCTCGTCCAGCAGCACGCGGCTGGGCGGGCCGGACAGCACCACCACGCGATCGGACAGCAGGATGGCTTCGTCCAGGTCGTGCGTGACCATCACGATGGTCTGGCCCAGCTTGCGCCAGATCTCCATCAGCTCGCGATGCAGGTGCGTTTTGGTATGCGTGTCCAGCGCGCCGAAGGGCTCGTCCAGCAGCAGGATGCGCGGCTCGACCGCCAGGCTCATCAGCAGCGCCACGCGCCGCCGCATGCCGCCGGACAACTGATGCGGAAAGGCGTCGGCGAAGGCGCTCAGGTGGCCGAGTTCCAGCAGTTCGGCGACACGCTTTGCGATGCGGTCGGCCGGCACGCCCTGAAACTTCAACCCCAGCGCCACGTTCTTCCTGACGCTGAACCACGGCAGCAGCGTGTCCTTCTGGAAGATGTAGCCCAGCGCCGGCGGCACCTGCCCATCCACCACGCGCCCGTCCACCTTGATGGTGCCGGTGGTGGGACGCAGAAAGCCCGCCATCATGTTCAGCAGCGTGCTCTTGCCGCAGCCGGACGGCCCGACGATGGACACGAATTCGCCTTCGTTGATGGTCAGGCTGACCTCGCCGACGGCGTGCGTCGTGCCCTGGCGCGACTGGTACGCCTTGCCTACCTTGTCCAGCGTAATCATCAAAGGCCCCGGGCCTTTCGCACGAAGCTCATGTTCACGCACTTGGCGTAGGGCACGGTCTTGATTTCTTCATTCGAGAACTGGCGGCCGTCGCCCATGATGGCCGTCATGCGGTTGTACGCGTCCTCGGTGATGATGTTGTCCTTCAGGAACACCGTCTCTTTGTAGACGCCCAGCGTCTTCTCGATGGCGGCGCGCGGGAAGGCGCTCAGGTAATCGTCGTAGATCACGTCCGTGATGGCGGCCGCGCTGTTCGCCGTGATGAAGTCCTGCGCCTTGACCATGGCGGTCACAAAGGCCTGCACGACCTCGGGACGTTTCTGGATGGTGTCCTGCAGCGTCAACGCCGCGATGCCGGGCACGTCGCCGCCCATGAACTCGTTCCACGACGCTTCCGTCGTGGCGTCGAAAATAGGCACGCCCCAACCTTCCTGGCGCGCCTGTTCCATCATCGACATGGTGGCCATGCTGGCGGCGACCGACCCGGTCTTGAGCGCGCCCAGCATGGTCGCCAGATCGCCCAGCGGGCGGATATCGACCTTGTCAGCCACGCCGGCCTTCTGCATCAGGTACAGCGCCATCAGCCACGTGCTGGACTGCGGCTGCGTCGCGCCGACGCGCTTGCCCGCCAGGTCCTTCATCGACTTGATCTTGCCGCTTTCAAAGTCTTCGCGGCGCACGATGACGTTGGCGTACGTCAGCTTGCGGTCAAAGCCGAACACCAGCGCGGCGGGCTTGCCCGCGATGGTCAGCGCGGGCGCGGCGGTGGCGGCCGTGGCGCCGAACACGATCTGGCCGGCGGCCAGCAGCTGGTTGGTGCGCGGGCCGCTCTGCGAATTCAGGTACTCGACCTCCAGCCCGCCTTCTCCGAAGAAACCCTTTTTCAGCGCCACATAGCCGGCCGCGAAAAAGGGGTCGATGCTGCCCTGGCCGTACACGACCTTGCCCAGCTTGGGCTGTGCGAAAACGACGCGCCCGTTGAGCAGGCTGATGCCCGCGAAGGCGGACGCGGCAGCCAGCACGCGGCGGCGGGTGGTGAAGTCGGAGCTACGGGTCATGTCGTCCTCGAAGTGTCTGGGTTGCAGCTGTTTGGCGTCAACAATACCCCAGCGATTGCTGCCCAACAATGGAAAACGCCCGGTTTCCCGGGCGTTCGGTCGTGCGACGCGGCGCGGATTACGCCGCGGTCTTCTTCGGTGCAGCCTTTTTCACGGCCTTCTTGGCGGCGGTTTTGGTTGCCGTTTTGGTTGCGGTCTTGGTCGCTGCCTTCTTGGCCGGTGCCTTCTTTGCAGCCGTCTTGGCCGCCGTCTTCGTGGCGGTCTTCGTCGCTGTCTTGGCCGGCGCACGCGCGCGGCCCGGCTTCTCGGGACGGGGCTCGAACTCGAATCCTACCTTGCCGTCGGGCTGACGCACCAGGAACGCCTTGAACTTGCGATTCGTGCGGCTGGACACAAAGCCGTCCAGCAGATCGGTGCGGCCGTTGGTCAGCAGTTTTTCCATCTGCTCGCGCGAGATCTCCTGCTGCAGGATGACCTTGCCCGACCGGAAATCGCACGACTTCTCAGGGCCGACGGACTTTTCGCAGACGTAGCTCATGCCGTGCTCGAACACGCGCGACTGGCATTTCGGGCACGGACCCACCGGCGTGTGGCCGGAGAAATCCACGGCTTCGTTGTCGTCCTCGTCGTTCTGGCCGAAGTCGAATTCCAGCTTGTACTCATCGCTGATGCGCAGGATGGCGGCAAACGGCCGGCCCATCTTGCTGATGAAGCCTTGCAGCGGACCGATTTCGCGCTTGGCCAGCAGTTCTTCGACTTCCGGCAGTTCGAACGTGCGGCCGCCCGGGTGCTTGCCGATGGAAAAGTCGCAGGCCGTGCAGGCGTAGCGGCGGTAGTTTTCCTTGACCACCGCGCCGCATTTGGGGCACGGCGTGGTCAGCGTGGCGTAGTCGCCCGGCACCGTGTCGCGCTCGTATTCCTTGGCGCGCTTGACGATGACCTGCGTCATCTGCGCGATCTCGCGCATGAAGGCCTCGCGGCCCAGCCCGCCCTGCTCGATCTGCTTGAGCTTGTGCTCCCATTCGCCGGTGAGTTCGGGCGAGGTCAGTTCGGCCACGTCCAGGCCCGACAGCAGCGTCATAAGCTGGCGCGCCTTGGCGGTGGGCACCAGGTCGCGGCCTTCGCGGCGCAGGTAGCTTTCGTTGAGCAGGCCTTCGATGATGGCCGCGCGCGTGGCCGGGGTGCCCAGGCCGCGCTCGGACATGGCCTCGCGCAGTTCCTCGTCGTCCACCAGCTTGCCCGCGCCTTCCATGGCCGACAGCAGCGTGCCTTCGTTAAAGCGCGCGGGCGGCTTGGTCGACAGGCCGACGGCTTCGATTTCTTCCGTGCGCACGGTCTCGCCGTCCGCCACGGGCACCAGATTGGCGTCCTCGCCCTGGGCTTCCTTGCCGTAGACGGTCAGCCAGCCCGGATTGACCAGCACCTTGCCGTCCGTGCGGAAGCGATGCCCCTGCACTTCGGTCAGGCGCGTCGTGACGCGGTATTCCGCGGCGGGGAAGAACACCGCCAGGAAGCGCTTGAGCACCAGGTCGTACAGCTTGGCTTCGGCTTCGCTCAGATCGTGCGGGATCTGCAGCGTGGGGATGATGGCAAAGTGATCCGACACCTTCTTGTTGTCGAAGATGCGGCGGTTCGGCTTGACCCACTGCTGGCTGACGACGGTGTCGGCATGGCGCGCCAGGCCGCCCACGGCGTTGGAACCGCCCTTGGCCAGCGCGCGCATGGTTTCCTGCACCGTGCTGATGTAGTCCTCGGGCAGGTAGCGCGAATCGGTACGCGGGTAGGTCAGCGCCTTGTGGCGTTCGTACAGTGTCTGCGCCAGCGCCAGCGTGGTCTTGGCCGAGAAGCCGAAGCGGCCGTTGGCCTCGCGCTGCAGCGACGTCAGGTCGTACAGGGCCGGCGACATCTGGCTGGACGGCTTGGATTCTTCGGTCACGCTGCCCGGCTTCTCGCGGCAGGCGGCGACCACGCTTTGCGCGGCGGCGGCCGACCACAGGCGCGATTCGCGCTTTTCGGGATCTTTTTCGTCTTTCTTGAACTGCGGGTCGATCCAGCGGCCTTCGTACAGGCCAGCGGCCGCGACGAAGGTGGCGCGCACTTCCCAGTAGTCGCGCGGCACGAAGCGGCGGATACGTTCTTCGCGTTCGGCCACGATGGCCAGCGTGGGCGTCTGCACCCGTCCGACCGGCGTCTTGAAGAAACCGCCGTCCTTGCTGTTGAAGGCAGTCATGGCGCGCGTGCCGTTGATGCCAACCAGCCAGTCGGCTTCGGCACGCGAGCGCGCCGCGGCTTCCAGCGGCTTCATCTGCGTATCGTCGCGCAGGTTGGCGAAGGCCTCGCGGATGGCGGCCTGGGTCATCGACTGCAGCCACAGGCGCTGAATCGGCTTCTTCACGCCCGCATATTGAACGATGTAGCGGAAGATCAGTTCGCCTTCCCGTCCCGCGTCACAGGCGTTGATGATGGCGTCCACGTCCTTGCGCTTGGCCAGGCGGACAAGCAGCTTAAGGCGTTCGGCGGACTTCTTGTCGGTCGGGCCCAATTCGAAGGCAGGCGGAATCACGGGCAGGTGCGTGAAGCTCCACTTTCCCTTGACCGGATCGTTGGGCGCGACCAAGCTGAGCAAATGGCCGATGCTGGAAGCGAGAACGTAACGTTCGCTTTCAAAATAGTCGCCCTCGCGCGCAAAGCCTCCCAAGGCGCGTGATATATCAAGGGCCACCGAGGGCTTCTCGGCAATAATCAGCGTTTTATTCATGTGTATCCAGTGGCGGTAGTCCCGCCGTATCAGCGCGGATAATAAGATCGGAGATTCGCCAGATGCAAGTCGGCACTGAAAGCAAAGCGGGATCCGAACTGCACGCTTGGCGTCAATTTTTGTCGCGAAGCACCTTGTGGCTAGGGGTTTTGCTGCTGGGCAGCGCTGCCGTTTGCTGGGTTGCCGCCAACTGGCAGGACATGACAAAAATGCAGCGCTTTGCCGGCGTGCAGGGTCTTCTGGCCGTGTGCGCGCTGGCCGCCGCGTGGTCCGGATTGCGCTTGCGCGCCCGGCCCGGCGTGCGGCGCAGCATCCCCGGCGCGCTGCTTGCACTGGCCGGCATTCTGCTCGGCGCGCTGCTCGCGCTGCTGGGCCAAACATATCAGACGGGTGCCGATACCTGGGAACTGTTCGCGTGGTGGGCAGTGCTGCTGCTGCCGTGGGCGCTTGCCGCGGGCAGTCAGGCGGTGTGGCTGCTGTGGGCGTTGGTGCTCAATCTTGCGGCCGCGCTGTGGCTGGGTGAACGCGTCTTCACCTGGATGATGATCTTTGGCGGTCCGGGTCTGCCCAGTCTGCTCATGGCCGTCCTGAACCTGCTGATGCTCTTTGGCTGGGAAATGGCCGCGCGCCGCTGGCGCGCCAGCACGGTGTTCGGACCACGCATTCTTGCCGCCATCGCGATCAGCGTGCTGGTCCTTGCCCTGATGTTCGGCGATTCCATCGTCGGCGGGCTGGGCACCTACAACGGCATTGCGTGGGTCGTCGTCACGCTGGGCCTGGGTCTTTACTATCAGCGCGGCCGGCGCGATCTCGTCATCCTGGCCATGCTGGCCGCCGGCGTCATCTGCGTGTCGCTGCGCGTCGTCGGCGAATGGCTGTGGCGGCTGGAGCCCGGCGTGTGGGCGGCGCTGCCGCTGGCCGCCCTGCTCATGGCCGAGGCCGTCGTCGCCGCCCGCTGGCTGCGTGGCCTCAGCAACGAAGCGCCGGTCCCCGTGCCCGCCGCGGACGCCGAACCCGCCGGCGCGTCAGCCGGCAATGCCGTGGACCCCGCCGATTCGAACGCGCCCGTCGCACAGCTGGCCCCCGCCGCCGTGCCGCGCGCCGAGCCGCCCTGGTACGTGCAGTGTCTGCTGGGTTTGTCCGCCTGGCTGGCCACCCTGCTTCTGCTGCTGTTCGTCGCGTTTTCCAATCTGATCACCACCGAAGGCGGCGCGCTGGTCGCCGGGCTGGTGCTGTGCGCCGCGGGTGTGGCGGTGCTGCGCAGCGATGCCGGTCCGTTCTGGCGGCAATGCGGCACGGCCATGGCCTTCACGGGGCAGATCCTCATCATCTTCGGGCTGTCCAGCTCGACCTCGTTCGCCAGCGCCAGCTTCTTCGTGCTGCTGATGGCGGCCGCCGTGTATGCGCTGGGTCCCGACGTGATCCTGCGCTTCCTCAGCGGCCTCTTGATCGCCCTGGCCAGCGCCGCCCTGATCTGGCGCGGCCTGTCGCCCGACCTCATGCAGGAAGACCTGATGGACGCGTGGATCCGCTTCGACGCGACCCGTGCCACCTTCCTCTGGTTGCCCATCGGCGTGATCGGCGCGTGGGCCACCGCCGTCATCCTTACCGTCAGCCACCGCGTGGGCGCGCGGCGCGGCCATGCGCTGCAGCCGCTGGCGTGGGCCTTCCTGCTTTCCGTGCAGGGCATGGTCTGGCTGGCGAGCGGCATCTCCGTCATTGAATTGCCCGCCATCTGGCAGTTGGCGCCGCGAACCGCTGTGCTGATCGTCGCGGGCGCGCTGCTGCCCGTGGCCGCCGCGCTGGCCGTCCTGTGGCCGCGCCGCCGCCTGCTGACCGGCGGCGTCACCTGGGGCGTGCCGATCGGTCTGCTGCTGCTGGCGCTGTTCTGGCTGCCCAGTCCGGGCGTCGGATTCGCCCTGACGTGGCTGTTGCTGGGGTTCGGCCTGAACCAGTCGCGCGTCATGATCTTCGGCGCGGCCAGCCTGCTGGCGTACCTTGGGGTCTATTACTACCAGTTGGAACTGCCGCTGCTGCAAAAGGCGCTCTGGCTGAGTGGCGCGGCGCTCCTGCTGTTCGTCCTGCGCGCCGCGGTGTGGCTGGTGCCGCGCCTGATGCGCACGCAGGCGCCCGTGCAGGCACGCCCGATGCCGCCGGTGTCCCCAGCCCTGCGCTGGCGCACCGCGGCCATTCTGGGCGGTCTGGCGCTGGTGCTGGCGGCGGCCAACTTTGGCATCTGGGAGCGCGAAAAGCTGCTGGCGTCGGGCAAGGTGGTCATTCTTGAGCTTGCCCCGGTCGATCCGCGTTCGCTCATGCAGGGCGACTACATGGCCCTGAATTTCGCGGCCGGGCGCGAAGTGACGCGCTTGCGGCTGGGCGGCGACCGCACCGACGTCGACGGCGTCATGGGGTACGAGCCCGACGGCTACGTGATGCTGACACCGGACGCGCGCGGCGTGGCGCAGCCCGTGCGCATCCAGCCTGATGTTCACCCGCACGCCGAAACCGAAGTGCCGCTGCGCTATCGCGTGCGCGGCAATGGCGTGCGCATCGTGACCAACGCGTGGTTCTTCCCGGAAGGCGAAGCGGCGCGGTATGAAGTCGCGCGTTTTGGCGAGCTGCGCGTGGCCGACGACGGCGAAGCGTTGCTGGTGCGGATGCTGGGGGCGGATCTGCAGCCGTTGTGAACGGAGGCAGCGCTAAGTGTGCCGGGCGTTTCCGGTGGACGCCGGTCTGACCCGGACTCGTGCGGATGCAATCTCTCGCGCAAAGCCGCCGCTCAGCCGGGAAACCGCTCGGCCCAGCGCGCGGTGGCGTCCTGCAGGAATGACGCGACATCCGCAGCGGGCAGCGGCGTAAATCCCAATGCCGCCCACGCGGCTTGCAGGGCCGGCAGCGGTGCGCTGGTGTCGATGGCCGGTGCGCCATTCTGCTTCGACAGTTTCAAACCGCTGGCGGGGTCCAGAATCAACGGCACGTGCAGGTAGCGCAGTGGCGGCAAGCCCAACAGGCGCCCCAGCACGCGCTGGCGCGCCGTGGAACTGAGCAGATCGGCGCCTCGCACCACGTCAGTCACACCCTGCGCGGCATCGTCCACCACCACGGCTAATTGATACGCCCACAGCCCGTCGGCCCGCCGCAGCGCAAAATCCCCGACTGCCTGCGCTACGTCTTGCTCCTGCGCGCCGAGCCAGCGATCCTCGAAGCGCTCCAGCCCTTCAGGCACGCGCAACCGCCACGCCCGCGCCTCGCGCCCGGCCGGCAGTCCGTGACGGCAGGTGCCGGGATACGGTCTTTCGCCGTCGGCGCCCGGCGCGGTCTGACCGCGCAGCGCCGAATCGGCAATTTCGCGCCGCGTGCAGCCGCAGCCATAGATCAGGCCCCGCGTGGCAAGTGCATCAAACGCTGCCTGGTAGGCCTCGTTGCGTTGAGACTGCCAGACGATCTCGCCGTCCCAGACAAGCCCCAGCGCCTGCAACTGCCCCATGATGACGTCCGCTGCGCCCGCCACCGTGCGGGGCGTGTCCACGTCTTCAATGCGCAGCAGCCAGCGCCCACGTTGCGCGCGCGCGTCCAGCCAGCTTGCCAGCGCGGTCGCCAGCGAGCCCGCATGCAGCGGTCCGCTGGGGCTGGGTGCGAAGCGGCCAACGTAATTCAAGGGGACGTGGACAAGACTTCAGCCCGCACAAGTGCGCGGGCTGAGGGGTTGGAAAGTGTGGCGCGGGAACGCGTGCTCAATGCAGCAGGCGCCCGCCTTCTTCGTCGAGCAGCTCTTCGAGGACCAGATTGTCGATCTCGGCTTCCTGGCTCCAGAGAACCATGAGGGCAATGATCTTGATCTTGGAGAGCGGCACGGGCGTTTCCGGCGAGGCCAGGCCCCGGTCGATGACGATCTCGCGCAGGGGCGCGGGCAGCACGCCGGCCGATTCCAGGAAGGCGATGAAGCCGATGGACTCGGTGCCGAGCTGTTGGTATTCGTTATCGGTGTAGATCCGGGTTCCGGACGTGGGCGCCTGGGCCAGGTCAACGCACCGTTCGGTGGTCTCGGCAAGGCCATACAGCCAACCGAGCGCGTCGTCGATGTCCTCGTGCTCGAAACCGGCAGCGGCGAGCCGCTTGGCGAGCACATCGGCAGCAGGACAGGCCTGAGGCGTGTAGTAATTCTCGAACAGATAGACCAGGATATCGAACATATGGCGCAGTTTGTGCCTGTTTGCACAGTCGGCCCGCATATCGGCAGACCAGCAAACATGAATTTTACTTTACGCCGATTTATTTTGCCGGGCAACCGGGGAAAAGGCGGATGTTGTACTACGTCACCTTGCACGCAAGGACGCCTATTTTGCACCCAAATGCTGACAAAATGGCTGTTTCAGCAAAAAGGGGCGGTCCCGCGTGGGTCCGCCCCTTTTTTGATCTGCGCGTCCTGCGTTACGCCACCTTGGGCGCGTTCTCCAGTTTCAGGCCCGCCAGCTGGCGGATGAAAACGGGGATGCAGATCGCCAACCCGATGATGCCGCTGGTCAGTCCCGGAATGATGGTCAGCAGCGCGCCAATCGTGCACAGCCACCGCTCCCAGCTCTTCATGCCAACCAGCATGAAACGCGACAAGGCCGCCGACAGCAACACCAGGCCGACCATGCAGCCAAACAGGGTCACGAAGAACTCGTACCAGGTGAAGCCCTGCACCGAAATCAGCAGCGACGGCGAGAACACAAAGACAAACGGCACGATCAGCTTGGTGATGCCCAGCCGGAACGCCGTGTTCCCGGTCTTGAAGGGATCGCTGCCCGCCATGCCCGCCGCCGCGTACGCGGCCAGCGCCACCGGGGGCGTGATGTCCGCCAGGATGCCGAAATAGAACACGAAGAAGTGCGCCGCGATGGGCTGCACCCCCAGCTGCACCAGCGTCGGCGCCGCGACGGCCACCATGATGAGGTAGTTGGCGGTCGTGGGCACGCCGCAGCCCATCAGGATGCAGACGATGCCGGTCATCACCAAGGCCGCGATCAGCGTCAGCGACTGCATGTCCGTCAACGCCTCGGGCAGGAAGAACGCCGCACCCGACGCCAGCGCCTGCGACGCCGCGATCACGATGTACGAGATTTTGAAGCCCACACC
The DNA here is from genome assembly GCF_002388205.1 of Achromobacter sp. UBA4530. Taxonomy (NCBI): domain Bacteria; kingdom Pseudomonadati; phylum Pseudomonadota; class Betaproteobacteria; order Burkholderiales; family Alcaligenaceae; genus Achromobacter; species Achromobacter sp. UBA4530. Next base: position 91,496 of record NZ_DGMA01000013.1, read on the forward strand.
CGTCAACGTCACCACGCCGATCACGATGCCCACCGTGCCGGCGGCCGCGCCGACCGCCAGCGCGTACTTCGCGCCGGTTTCGAAGGCTTCGTACAGGTCGCGCAACCGCAGCCGCGTGTACGGATTGAGGATGCCCACCACGATGCAGCCCGTGATGCCCGCGAAGGCTGCCAGATATGGCGTGCGGCCGCTGGCCAGCATGCCGATCAGCATCGCCAGCGGAATCAGCGTGGGCCAGCGCATCTTGAACGACTGCTTGAGCTTGGGCATTTCCTCGGCGGTCAGGCCGCGCAGGCCTTCGCGCTTGGCCTCGAAGTGCACCTGCATGAACATGCCGAAGAAGTACAGGAACGCCGGAAAAATGCCCGCGATCGCGATCTGCTGGTACGGAATGCCCAGGAACTCGATCATCAGAAACGCGGCCGCGCCCATGATGGGCGGCGTGATCTGCCCGCCCGTGCTGCTGGCGGCTTCCACGCCCGCGGCGAAGTGCCGCGGATAGCCCACGCGAATCATCGCCGGAATGGTCAGCGACCCCACCGTCACGGCGTTCGCCACCGACGACCCCGAAATCATGCCGAACATCGCCGAGCCGAACACCGATACCTTGGCCGGCCCGCCCGCATAGCGCCCCGCCACGGTCGAGGCCACATCCAGGAACAACTGGCCCAGCCCGATGCGGGTGGCCAGCACGCCGAACAGCACGAAGTGGAACACGTAGGTCGCCACCACGCCCACCGCCACGCCGTACACGCCCTGGCTGGTCAGATACATATGGTTGACGACCTGCGACCACGTATTGCCCGCGTGCTTGAGCAGACCAGGGAAGTACGGTCCGAACATCGCGTAAGCCATGAACACGATCGCGATGATCGGCAGCGGCCAGCCCATCGCGCGCCGCGTGGCTTCCAGAAGGCCGATCAGCAGAATCGAGCCCATCAGCACGTCCTGCGGCAGCGGATTGCCCACGCGGAACGCCAGGTCCTCGAAGATGTACGGGATGTACAGCACCGACAGGGCCAGCGCGATCGCGATGATCCAGTCGTAAAGCGGAATGCCGCCCGGCGCATACCAGGTCGACTTGGGTTCGCGCTGGTAATGCGACTTGGAAAAGCCGAAGACCAAAAAGATCAGGCTCAGCACGAAGGCCAGGTGCACGCCGCGGTGCGTCGCCTCGCGCAGCAGGCCGAAGCCGGCGGTGTAGTAGTGAAAGATCGAGAGGCTGACCAGCAGGCCCGAGACGATCCACGTGGCAGTCTTGTCCAGCGGCCGGAAGCGGATTTCCGAATCGTACTTTTCCGCCAGCTTCTGGGTTTTCTCGTGATCGATTTCCATCGCGGTGATTCTCAAGATGATTCAACAAGCAGGGCCGCACAACGGCGGCCCTGCTCAGATGCGGCGCGAAAGCAATCGCCGCCGACATAAAGCACTACGACAGTTCGCCTACCCCTTCAAAGGCAAGCAATCCGAATTAAGAACCCGATCCGTCCGAGCGGGGCCGCGCGGATCCGGCTCTGCCGGTCCGCCACCGGCGCCCCTGGGGGAAGCGCCGCAGGCGCACGGGGGGGCTTATTTCAGCAAACCGATTTCTTTGTAGAACTTCTCGGCACCGGGATGGAACGGAATGCCCGCACCCTTCGTCGCGTTTTCACGCGTGATCAGCTTGCCCTTGGCGTGGCCGGCGTCCAGCGTCTTGCGCGTGGCGTCGCTGTACAGCGCCTTGGTCACTTCATACACGGTCTGCTCGGGGATCTTGGCCGACGTCACCATCTGCGCGTTCACCGAAATCGTCTTGACCTCGGGGATGTTCTGGTAGGTGTTGGCGGTGATGACGTCCGGCGTGAAGAACTCCTGCTTGGCGCGCAGTGCGTCGATTTCCGGACCCACCAGCGACACCAGTTCGATGTTGCCCGTGGAGGCCAGTTCGGCGATGGCGCCGGCCGGCGCGCCGCCCACGAAGAAGAACGCGTCCAGGCCGCCGTCCTTGAGCTTGTCGCCCGCCTGATTGGGTTTCAGGTATTCGGCCTTCACGTCCTTGTCGGTCATGCCGTACGCGCCCAGGATCAGGCGCACGTCGACCAGCGTGCCGGAACCCGGCTCGTCCATCGACACGCGCTTGCCCTTCAGGTCGGCCACGCCCTTGATGCCGGAACCCTTGCGCGTCACCAGATGGATGCTTTCCGGATACAGCGTGGAGATCAGGCGCAGGTCTTGCGCCTTGGGCTTGCCTTCGAACGTGCCGGTGCCGCTGTAGGCCCAGAACGCCACGTCCGACTGCGTGAAGCCGGCTTCAAACGAGCCGCCCATGATGCCGTTGATGTTGGCGACCGACCCGTTGGAGGCGACCGCGGTGGCGATCAGCTTGCCGGGTTGCGACACGGCGTTGCCGATGATGCCGCCGATCGGGTAGTACGTGCCCGCCGTGCCGCCCGTGCCGATGCGGAAAAACTGCTGGGCTTGTGCCGAACTGGTGGCGCCGACGGCGGCGACCGCGACGGTCAGGGCGGTGATCCAGTGCTTGAGTTTCATGCGAGCTTCTCCGGTACTTGTTGACAGGTCTGTCGGGTGACGTGGGTCGTCTTGTCATCGCCGGCGCAGCAGCATTGCCACGCCGGAAATGGGCCTCCCCTTGGGGGCCGTTTTCATGATGAAATTCTGTCATGCCGCCCACTGGTAGCCAATGGTTACGGGGCTATCGTTTACCTGGGGGTGCCTCGCCCGTTTGGTTATGGGTGGTCCCGCTTTGGTTATGCGCGTGTTACCTCTCATGCAGTCAGACTACGGAGTCAACAGGATGTCCCAGGAAGTCATACGCGGCATTGCGCTGCCCCCGCCCGCGCAACCGGGCGATCCCTTGGCCCGCGTCGATACGCCCAGCCTGGTGCTGGACCTGACGCCCTTCGAGGCCAACCTGCGCGCGATGCAGGCCTGGGCCGACCGCCACGACGTCGCGCTGCGGCCGCACGCCAAGGCGCACAAGTGTCCGCAGATCGCCCTGCGCCAGCTTGAACTGGGCGCGCGCGGCATCTGCTGCCAAAAGGTCAGCGAAGCCCTGCCCTTTGTGGCTGCCGGCATCCAGGACATCCACATCAGCAACGAAGTCGTCGGCCCCGCCAAGCTGGCGCTGCTGGGGCAGTTGGCGCGCGTGGCGAAGGTCAGCGTGTGCGTGGACAACGCGCACAACCTGGCGCAGGTGTCGCAAGCCATGGTGCAGGCGGGCGCGCAGATCGACGTGCTGGTGGAAGTGGACGTCGGCCAGGGCCGGTGCGGCGTGTCGGACGACGCCCTCGTGCTGGCGCTGGCGCAGCAGGCGCGCGACCTGCCCGGCGTGAACTTCGCCGGTTTGCAGGCTTATCACGGGTCGGTGCAGCACTGCCGCACACGCGAAGAGCGCGCCGAGGTCTGCCGCCAGGCGGCGCGCATTGCGGCGTCTTACGCGCAGTTGCTGCGCGAAAGCGGCATCGCCTGCGACACGATTACCGGTGGCGGCACGGGCAGCGCCGAATTCGATGCGGCCAGCGGCGTCTACACCGAATTGCAGGCCGGTTCCTATGCCTTCATGGATGGGGATTACGGCGCGAACGAATGGGACGGCCCGCTAGCGTTTGAAAACAGCCTGTTCGTGCTGGCCACCGTCATGAGCAAGCCGGCGCCCGACCGGGTGATCCTCGATGCGGGTCTGAAGTCCACCACCGCCGAATGCGGCCCGCCCGCCATCTTCGGCGAACCGGGGTTGACCTACACCGCCATCAACGACGAACACGGCGTGGTCCGCGTGGAGCCGGGGGCGCAGGCGCCTGATCTGGGCGCGGTGCTGCGACTGGTGCCGTCGCATGTCGATCCCACGTTCAACCTGCATGACGGGCTGGTGGTCGTGCGCGATGGCGTGGTGGAAGATATCTGGGAAATCGCGGCGCGCGGGTTTTCGCGCTAACGAAAAAAGGCCGGCGCGCCGTCAACGCGCCGACCCTTCGATGCAGGCAGCCAGCCCCTACTTGGCCTGGTTCTGGATCTTCTCCCCGCCACGTTCGATGTCCTTACCGGCACCTTCCATCGTGTTGCAGCCGGCGGTCACGGCGGAGATCGCAAGCAGCATCGCAAGCCAAATACGGTGGGTCATTTTCTTCTCCTTCGGGCGTTTCGTTGGACGTTGCGGGTCATGCCAATTGGCAGCCGCGATTACTTGTCCAGCAAGTCCCGTGCCTGATCCTTGGCCTCGCCCACATTGCGCTGCACTTTGCCCTCGGTTTTCTCGATTTTCCCTTCTGCCTCGGTCTTGGTGCTGCCGGTCACCTTGCCGGCCGTTTCCTTCACGGCGCCCTTCACTTCCTTGACGGCGCCCTTGATGCGGTCCTTATCCATGTCATCGCTCCTTATCGCTCAGGTTGCGTGAAACCGCGCCGGAGAAAAACTACAAATCGGCTGCGGACAACCCCAATATAGGAACCGCGCCCAACCCGCGATAGAGGCGCATGCACCGGGTCAGGTGGTGCATTTTTACCGGTCGGCCGCCAGATCTGTCATCCCTAAAAATTGCCGCAGCTCTGGCGTGGCCGGCGCGGTAAAGAGCTCGTCCGGCGGTCCGATCTCGTGGACCCGGCCCTGGTGCATGAACACCACCCGGTCGCAGACCTCCCGCGCAAAACGCATCTCATGCGTCACCATCAACAGCGTCATCCCGTCGGCGGCCAATTCCCGCACCACCGCCAGCACTTCGTTGACCAGCTCCGGATCCAGCGCCGACGTGATCTCGTCGCACAGGAGCGCCAGCGCCTGCATCGCCAGCGCGCGCGCAATCGCCACCCGCTGCTGCTGTCCGCCCGATAATTCGTCCGGCCACGCGTCGAACTTGTGCGCCAGTCCCACCCGGGTCAGCATGGCGCGCGCCATGTCCTCGGCGTCGCGCTCGCGCACACGCTTGGCCACCATGGGCGATAGCATCACGTTGCGCCCCACGGTCAGGTGCGGAAACAGGTTGAACTGCTGAAAGATCATGCCCACCTTCAGCCGCAGCGCCCGCAGCCGCAGCTCGTCATCGCCCAGCTGCGCGTCGGCTACCATGATCGCGCCGCCGTCGATCTGCTCCAGCCCGTTGATGCATCGCAGCAGCGTGCTCTTGCCCGAACCGCTCTTGCCGATGATGGCAATCACCTCGCCAGGATCGACGCGCAGCGTCACGCCTTTCAGCACTTCGTTGTCGCCGAACCGCTTGCGGACGTCTTCAAGGGCGATGAGGGGCATGCAACTTCCTTTCCAGCCGGAGGCTGAGGCGCGACAGGGGCCAGCACAGCGCGAAGTAGATCAGCGCCGCGCAGGCATAGACGGTGAAGGGGCTGAAGGTGGCGTTGGTGATCACCGTGGCCGCCTTCGACAGTTCCGTGAAGCCGATGATGGACGTCAGCGCCGTGCTCTTGACGATCTGCACCGCAAAGCCCACGGTCGGCGCCACCGCAATGCGTAGCGCCTGCGGCAGCACGACATAGCGCATCTGCTGCACGTAGCCCAGCGCCAGGCTGGCCGACGCTTCCCACTGTCCCTTCGGTATGGCCTCCACGCAGCCACGCCAGATCTCGGCCAGAAAAGCGCCCGACCACAACGTCAGCGCCGCGCCTGCGGCCAGCCACGGCGGCACCTCCACGCCGATCAGCGACAGGCCGAAGAACGCCAGGAACAGCTGCATCAGCAGCGGCGTGCCCTGAAAAAGTTCGATGTACGCCCAACTGATGCGCCGCATCGCGGCCACGCGCGACGTGCGCATCATGAGCGCCAGCACGCCCATCAACGCCCCGCCCGCAAAGGCTGCAAGAGACAGGATGATCGTCCAGCGCGTCGCCAGCAGCAGGTTGCGCACGATGTCCCAGGTGGAAAATTCGATCATCGTGCCGCCTTGCGGAACAGCCGCCGCCCGGTCATGCGCAGGATCTGCCGCAGCAGCACCGCCAGCGCCAGATAGATGCCGGTCGTCACGAGATACACCTCGAACGCCCGGAAGTTGCGCGACTGAATAAAGTTCGCGGCAAACGTCAGGTCCTCGGCCGCGATCTGCGAGCACACCGCCGACCCCAGCATCACGATCACGATCTGCGACGACAGCGCCGGCCAGATCCGCATCAGCGCAGGCATCAGCACGATGTGCCGGAACACCTGTAGCCGCGACAGCGCAAGGCTCGCGCCCGCTTCATACTGCCCGCGCGGCGTGGCGTCGATGCCGGCGCGGATGATCTCGGTGCTGTAGGCGCCCAGGTTCAATGCCATCGCCAGGCACGCCGCCTGCATCTCGCCAAGCTGGATGCCCAGCGACGGCAGGCCAAAGAACACAAAAAACAGCTGGATCAGAAACGGCGTGTTCCGGATCAGCTCGACATACGCGGTGACCGGCGCGCGCAGCCACGCCGGCCCCTGCGTGCGCACCCACGCGCACGCGATGCCGATCGCCACGCCCGCCACCGCGCCGAACGCAATCAGTTCGATCGTCACGCCGATGCCCTTGAGCAGCACCGGCGTGTACTCGAACACCGAGGCGAAGTCGTACTGGTAAGCCATGACGGCCGCCGCTCAGGCTACAGATCCTTGGGCAATGCGGCGCCCAGCCATTTCTGCGAAATCGCCGACAGCGAGCCGTCCTGCTTGGCGGCCGCCAGAATGTCGTTCACGCGGGCGCGCAGCTTCGGTTCGTCCTTGTTCAGGCCGATGTAGCACGGCGAGTTCTTGATCAGGAATTTCGTTTCGGGCTTCTTGGGCGGGTTGCGCGCCAGGATCGCCGCGGCCACCACGTTGCCCGTCGCAATCATCGGCACCTGTCCCGACAGAAAGGCGGTGATCGTGCCGTTGTTGTCCTCATACCGCTTGACCGTGGCGGACTCGGGCGCAATCTTGGTCAGCTCGATGTCCTCCACCGCGCCGCGCGTCACGCCGATGGTCTTGCCGGCCAAATCCGCGGCGGACGACACCTTCAGGTCCGCCGGGCCGAACACGCCGTTGAAGAACGGCGCGTAGGCGTCAGAGAAGTCGATAGCCTTCTCGCGCTCGGCATTCTTGCCCATGCTGGAGATCACCAGATCCACCTTCTTGGTCTGCAGATATGGCACGCGGTTGGCGCTGGTGACCGGCACCAGTTCCAGCTTCACGCCCAACTGTTTGGCGATGAGCTGGGCCGTGTCGATGTCATAGCCCAGCGGCTTCATGTCCGAGCCCACCGATCCGAACGGCGGAAAGTCCTGCGGCACGGCGATCTTGATGACGCCCGCCTTGACGATATCGTCCAGCGCGTC